>DATNBJ010000407.1:0-22797 GCA_035572055.1 Thermoleophilaceae bacterium
GAGGACCTGGTGGCGCTCGCGCGGGACGGAGACCCCGCCTGCCAGCGCGTCATCGCCGATGCGGCCCGGATCGTCGGAGGCGTGGTGGCCGCACTGTGCAATCAGCTCAACCCGGAGCGGATCGTCGTCGGCGGGAAACTCGCCGAGGCCGACGAGCTGCTGCTTGGCCCGATGCGAGAGGCCGTTCGCCGTTACGCGATTCCGGCCGCGAGCGACGACGCACAGGTCGTCAGGGCAGCTCTGGGAGAGCGCGCCGAGTTGCTCGGCGCACTGATCCTGGTCATCGGCAAGTCCGACCGCGCGTTCTCCGGTCGCGTGCGGGCGGCCGTAGGGAGGTGAGGCACACGCTCGTGAGCCCGGACAAAGACGCACCGTTCCATCGAGTCAGTTCGGAGGGGCAGGACAACCTAGGAGGAGGTAACTCGTGAGTAAAAGGAAAGCCGGCGTACTGCTGGCAGCGCTGGTACTGGCGGTCGCCTCGTTGGTGGCGGCCGGCTGTGGTTCATCGAACAAGTCGAGCTCCAACACGAGTGGTGGCGCCGCGGCGACCACCCCGGCAAGCAGCGCGAAGGGCAGCATCGCTGTGCTGCTGCCCGACACCCAGTCGTCAGTTCGCTGGGAGCAGTTCGACCGTAAGTACCTGGATCAGGCCTTCACGGCGGCGGGAATCAAGCACACCATCGTGAACGCTCAGGGTGATCCCACCCAGCAGCGCACCCAGGCGGAGCAGGCGCTCACCAATGGCGCCAAGGTCATCCTCCTGGTCGACCTGGACCCGGGTAGCGGTAAGTCGATCATCGATCTCGCGCACTCGCGTGGGGCGAAGGTCATCGACTACGACCGCCTCACGCTCGGGGCGACCGCTGACGTCTACGTGTCGTTCAACAACGTGTCCGTCGGCAAGCTCCAGGGCGAGGGCCTCGTCAAGTGCATCAAGGACAAGAACCTGAAGAGCCCGGTCGTGGCCGAGCTGAACGGCTCGCCCACCGACAACAACGCGACGTTGTTCGCGCAGGGCTACAACTCGGTGCTCGACCCGATGTACAAGGACGGGACCTTCAAGAAGGGCCCGAATCAGTCCGTGCCCGACTGGGACAACCAGAAGGCGCTGACGATTTTCGAGCAGATGCTCCAGCAGACGAACAACAAGATCAACGCGGTGCTTGCCGCCAACGACGGACTCGCCAACTCGGTGATCTCCGCCCTCGGCGCTCGCAAGCTGCCGGCTCTGCCGGTCACCGGTCAGGACGCGACGGCCGAGGGAATCCAGCACATCCTCGCTGGTGACCAGTGCATGACGGTCTACAAGGCCGTCAAGGCCGAGGCCGACGCTGCCGCGAAGGCAGCCATCGCGCTGGACAGCGGCCAGACGCCGGAGACCAACGGCACGACCGCGAACAAGGACAAGCAGACCCCGTCGGTCCTGCTCACCCCTGTCGCCGTCACCGCAGCGAACATCAACGACACCGTCATCAAGGACGGGTTCCTGACGAAGGATCAGATCTGTCAGGGCAAGTTCGCGTCGGCCTGCACCAAGGCCGGTCTGTAGCAAGACGAAGCAGCGGGGAGGGGCGCTTCGGCGCCCCTCCCTAAGCTTTCGCCGGAGAGACCTAGGGGAGGTTTGGATTTGAGCGAGCAACCACTACTTGAAGTACGTGGAGTCGACAAGCGATTCGGCGCGGTAGAGGCGCTCGCGGACGTCAACTTCCACGTCAGCCCGGGCCAGGTGATGGCCCTCGTTGGCGACAACGGCGCAGGTAAGTCGACGCTGATCAAGTGCATCGCCGGCATCTACACGATCGACAGCGGCGACATCCTGTGGGAGGGCGAGCCGGTCCAGATTCACGGGCCGAAGGACTCGGGCAGGCTGGGCATCGAGGTCGTCTACCAGGACCTCGCCCTCGCCGACAACCTCGATGTCGTCGAGAACATGTACCTCGGGCGCGAGACGCTCTCGAGCTTCCGCCGCCTCGACGAGTCGAAGATGGAGAAGGAGGCGCTCGAGACGCTCGCGGAGCTGTCCGTGACGACGATCAAGTCGGTGCGCCAGCCGGTCGCCAGCCTCTCCGGCGGCCAGCGCCAGTCGGTCGCGGTGGCCAAGGCCGTGCTGTGGAACTCGAAGCTCGTGATCCTCGACGAGCCCACGGCGGCGCTCGGGGTCGCGCAGACGCGCCAGGTGCTCGACCTGGTGAAGAAGCTTGGGGAGCAGGGCCTGGCCGTGATCCTCATCTCGCACAACATGAACGACGTCTTCGAAGTGGCCGACAACATCACGGTGCTCCGGCTGGGACACAACGTCGGCGAGTTCAAGACCAGCGACACCACCCAGCGCGAGGTGGTCGAGGCCATCACCGCCGGCAAGATCAGCAGCGTGCCCGGAATGCAAGAGGAGGCCCTCACATGAGCACCGCCGTAGAGCCACCTCCCGCACAGGTCGTCGAGGAAGAGCGGCCGACCGGGATAGGGCCGTACGTCCGCAACTGGGTCGACCAGGTGCGCGGCGGCGAGCTCGGCAGCATTCCGATCGTCATCGCGATCGTCGTCATCGCGATCTACATGCAGGCGCGGAACTCGAACTTCCTGACCGCCGGCAACTTCGTGAACCTGATCGCGCAGATGTCGCCGTTCGCGATCATCGGCATGGGCCTCGTGTTCGTGCTGCTGCTCGGCGAGATCGACCTGTCGGTGGGCTACGTGAGCGGCATGGGCGGCGTGATCGCCGCGGTGCTCCTTCAGCCCGACGGCAGCCAATGGGCCACCTGGACCGCGATCGGCGCGGCCCTCTTGGTCGGCCTGGTGATCGGCTTCGGCCAGGGCTTCTTCGTCGCGAAGTTGGGCGTGCCCTCGTTCGTGGTCACCCTCGCCGGTCTGCTCGGCTGGAACGGCGTCGTGCTCCAGATCGTCGGCAGCAAGGGCACGATCGTGATCCAGGACAGCTTCATCAACGGCCTCGCCAACAACTACATGAGCAACGCGCTCGCCTGGATCGTCGGCGTGGGCTCCGTCGCGGCCTGGTTTGCCGTTCAGGCCCTGACCGTCTTCAGGCGGAGGCAGGCGGGGCTCCAGAACACCCCCTGGGCGATCATCGTCGCCCGGACAGGGGCCGTGCTCGCGGCCACGATCTTCGTGGTCGAGTGGGCGGACACCGACCGCGGCATTCCGTACGTCGGTCTCTTGATGCTCGGCCTATTGGTCGGGCTCAGCTTCCTGGCCACTCGCACGCGCTTCGGCCGCCACGTCTACGCGGTGGGCGGCAACGCCGAGGCCGCGCGGCGTGCGGGCATCAACGTCGCGCGGGTGCGGATCGTCGTGTTCGGTCTCTGCTCGACCATGGCGGCGGTCGGCGGCATCGTGCTCGCCTCGCGCCTGAACTCGGTCGACACGAGCACGGGCGGCGGCTCGATCCTGCTCTACTCGATCGCGGCCTGCGTCATCGGCGGCACCAGCCTGTTCGGCGGGCGCGGCGCCGTGAAGAGCGCGGTGCTCGGCGCGATCGTGGTGGCGATGATCGAGAACGGCCTCGGCCTGCTGAACGTGAGCGCCGGGACGAAGTTCATCGTGACCGGCATCGTGCTGCTGGCCGCGGTGACGCTCGACTCGGTCTCCCGGAGGCGGAGCGCCGCAGCCGGCTTGAGATGAGTGTCGACCCAGTCCGCTGGGGCATTCTCTCCACGGCGCACATCAACGAGAAGGTGCTCGCGGGCGCCGCCGGTACGCCCACGGTCGACGTCGTGGCCGTGGGCAGCCGCTCGGCCGAGCGGGCGCAGGAGTTCGCCGGGCGTCACGGCATCCCGCGCGCGCATGGCTCCTATGAGGAGCTGCTCGCGGACCCGGAGGTCGAGGCGATCTACATCCCGCTGCCGAACGGCATCCACGTGGAGTCGACGCTGGCGTGCCTGGCCGCCGGAAAGCACGTGCTGTGCGAGAAGCCGCTTACGGCGCGGGCCGAGGAGGCGGAGCGCTGCTTCGACGCCGCCGAGGAGGCCGGGCTGGTCCTGTCGGAGGCGTTCATGTGGCGCTTCCATCCGCAGGCGGACCGGCTGGTGGAGCTGGTGAAGGGTGGGGCGATCGGCGAGCTGCGGCTGATCCGGGCGGCCTTCTCGTTCCCGCTCGACCCCGAGCCGTACAACGTTCGCTGGGACGCGGAGCTCGAGGGCGGGGCGCTGATGGACGTGGGCTGTTACTGCGTGAGCGGCTCGAGGCTCCTGGCCGGCGAGCCCGAGCGGGTGCACGGCGAGGCGGTGATGTCGCCGACCGGCGTCCACCAGCGCTTCGCCGCTGCGATGCGCTTTCCGGGGGATGTGCTCGCCACGTTCGACTGCGGCTTCGACCTGCCGGTGCGCGACGAGCTGGAGGCGATCGGCTCTGAGGGGTCGCTGTTCCTCGACGACCCCTGGCACAGCGTCGAGCCGGTCATCGAGGTTCGCTCCTTGGACGGGTCGATCGAGCGGGTCGAGGTCGAGCGGCGCAACCCCTACGAGTGCGAGCTCGAGGACGTGTCGCTTGCCGTGCGCGGCGAGCGTGAGCCGCGGCTCGGGCGCTCCGACGCCGTGGGCCAGGCGCGCGTGCTCGAGGCGCTCACGCTCTCGGCCGCCGAGGCCCGGCCGGTCGCGGTGGCGTGACCGCGCTCCGGGTCGGGATCGCCGGCTTCGGCCTCGCCGGAGAGGTCTTCCACGCGCCGCTGGTGGCCGCGGTTCCCGACCTCGAGGTCAGCGGCATCGTCACCACCAACCCGCAGCGCCAGGCGAAGGCGCGCGACACCTATCCGTACGCGCTGGTGGTGCCGGCGGTCGACGAGCTGTGGGGCTCGATCGACGTGCTGGTGGTGGCCGCGCCCAATCGCGCCCACGTGCCGCTCGGGCTGGCCGCGCTGGAGAACGGCGTGGCCGTGGTGATGGACAAGCCGCTGGCGGGCAGCGCCGACGAGGCGCAGCAGCTGGTGGACGCGGCGGAGGGCGCCGGCGTGCCCTTCACCGTGTTCCAGAACCGCCGGTTCGACGCCGACTTCCTCACCGCGCGGCGGCTGCTCGACGAGGGCGCGCTCGGCACGGTCACGCGCTTCGAGTCCCGCTTCGAGCGCTTCCGGCCCGAGGTGGGCGAGGGCTGGCGCGAGCTCGGCGACCCGGAGGAGGGCGGCGGGCTGCTGCTCGACCTCGGCGCGCACCTCGTGGACCAGGCGCGCGAGCTGTTCGGGCCGCCGCTGCGGGTCTACGCGGAGCTGGCGGCGCGCCGTCCCGGCGCCCAGGTGGAGGACGACGTCTTTGTGGCGCTCGAGCACCCGAACGGCGAGGCCTCGCACCTCTGGATGAGCGCCGTGGCTCCCCTGCACGGCCCGCGCTTCCGCATCAGCGGCACGCTCGCGGGCTTCGCCACCGACGGCCTCGATCCGCAGGAGGCACAGCTCCAGCAGGGGATGCGGCCCGGCGACACCGGCTTCGCGCTCGCTCCGCCGGGCCAACTGGTCACGGCCGAGGGCTCCGAGGAGGTGCCGCTCGAGCCGGGCGCGTACGTGCGCTTCTACGAGGCGGTGGTCCCGTGGATCCGCGATGGCGCCCCGCCGCCGGTCGACCCCCGCGACAGCCTCGCCTGCATGCGTGTGCTCGAGGCCGCGCGCCGCAGCGCCAGCACTCATTCCGCAATCGAACTCGAAGGAGCCTCATGAAGACGAGCCTCGGCATCTGGGCGTTCGGCCCGATGATCACGCGCTTCGTGCCGGGCGGGTACCAGCCCGAGCACAACTACCAGGACGAGCCCACGGCGGAGAAGGTCGCGCGCGCCGTCGGGGGGCTCGGCGACCTGATCGACGGCTACGAGTTCCACTACCCGCAGGAGCTGAGCGACGAGAACCTCGAGGAGGTACGCCAGGCGCTCGGCGACCACGACATCTACTGCATGGCCACCGGCCTCCATCTCGTGCCGCACTACGGCAAGGGCGCCCTGTCGTCGCCCGACCCCGGCATCCGCAAGGAGGCGCTCGAGGTCACGCTCGCGGCGGTCGACTTCGCGGCCTCGGTGGGCGCGCACCTGATCTGCTGGCCCGGGATCGAGGGCTACAACTACCCGTTCCAGACCCCCTACGGCGACTCCTGGGGCTGGTTCATCGAGAACCTCGGCAAGGCGGCGGAGCGCTGCAACGAGAAGGGCGTGCGCTTCTTCCTCGAGCACAAGAACTCCGAGCCCGCGATGAAGATCTTCATGCGCAACATCGGGATGACGCTGCACGTGATCCACACGCTGCGCCGCGAGGGCATCGACGGCGTGACCGTGAACATGGACTGGCAGCACCTGCTGATGAACGGCGAGAACCTGGGCGAGTACGTCGCTCTCCTCGCGCGCGAGGGGCTGCTCGGCCACCAGCACGCCAACTCCGGCTGGGGCACCTTCGACGACGACAACATGGTGGGCGCCACCGCGTTCATGGAGACGCTCGAGACCGCGCTCGAGCTGCGCCGCGCGGGCTATGGCCGGGACGGCGACGACCGCCGGCTCGGCTTCGACCTCTACCCCTACACCGAGGATCAGGTGGGCGCCGTGCGCCGCTCGGTGCTCCAGTGGCGGTTCATCGACGGCGTGGCCGAGCGGATCGACGAGGCCGCGCTGAGCGAGGCGCAGCAGCGCAAGGACGCGGTCCGCGCCTACGAGCTCGTGTACGAGGCGCTCGGCGCGTAGTGATCGTCGCCGGTCTCGACGTCGGCACCACGTCGGTCAAGGGCCTGGCCCTCGACACGGACACCGGCGCCGTCGTGGCCGGCGCGGAGGAGGGCTACCCGTTCGACACGCCGCGGCCCGGCTGGACCGAGCAGGACCCCGAGCTGTGGTGGCGCGCGACCGAGATCGTGCTCGCCTCTCTTACACGCGAGGCGGGCGAGCTGGGCGGGATCGGGTTGAGCGGGCAGATGCACGGGCTCGTGGCGCTGGACTCGGCGGACCGTGTGCTGCGGCCCGCGCTGCTGTGGAACGACCAGCGCACCGGGCCTGAGGCCATCGAGATCGAGGAGCGGCTGGGCGGGCTCGCGGGCCTGGTGGAGGCCACCGGCAACCGCTCGCTGACCGGCTTCACCGCGCCCAAGCTGCTGTGGATGGCGCACCACGAGCCGGAGA
Source organism: Thermoleophilaceae bacterium (assembly GCA_035572055.1). Taxonomy (GTDB): domain Bacteria; phylum Actinomycetota; class Thermoleophilia; order Solirubrobacterales; family Thermoleophilaceae; genus JAICJR01. Next base: position 7,102 of record DATNBJ010000407.1, read on the forward strand.
TCTACTCTCGCGTGGCCAGCGTGCTGCTGCCGAAGGACTACGTGCGCCTGCGGCTCTGCGGCGAGCGGGCCACCGACGTTACGGACGCCTCCGGCACGCTCTGGTTCGACGTGGGCGCGCGGCGGTGGAGCGACAAGGTGCTGTCGGCGCTCGAGGTCGATCCGGGCTGGCTCCCGCGGGCCGAGGAGTCGCCGCTGGTGACCGGCACGACGCCGGACGGCGTGCCGGTGGCGGCCGGAGCGGGCGACCAGGGCGCGGGCGCGCTGGGCGTGGGGGTGGATCGGCCCGGGCCCGTGTCCGTCGTGCTCGGCACCTCGGGCGTGATTCTCAGCGCGCTGCCGGCCTACGCGGCCGACCCGGCCGCCCGCCTGCAGGCGTCCTGCCACGCGGTGCCGGGCGGCTGGTTCGCGATGGGCGTGATCCTGTCGGCGGCCGGGTCGCTGCGCTGGCACCGCGACGTGACGGGCGGCGCGTCGTACGACGAGCTGCTCGCCGAGGCCGAGGCCTGGCCGCCCGGCGCCGAGGGGCTCTCGTTCCTGCCCTACCTCACCGGCGAGCGCACGCCGCACGCGAACCCTGACGCCCGGGGCGCCTACGCCGGGCTCACCGTCCGGCACGACCGCGGCGCGCTGACCCGCGCGGTGCTCGAGGGCGTGGCCTTCGGGATGCGCGACGCGCTCGACCTGGTGGCGGCGCTCGGCGGCCCGGTGGAGATCGGGCGGGTCAGCGGCGGCGGCGCGCGCAGCGACCTCTGGCTGCGCATCGTGGCGTCGGTTCTCGACACACCGCTGGAGCGCGTCGCGGTGGATGAGGGAGCGGCCTTCGGGGCGGCGCTCCTGGGCGGCGTGGCGGGCGGTGCGTTCGCCTCGGTGGAGGAGGCCGTGTCAGCCTGCGTACGCGTTCGCGGCACCGTGGAGCCGGTGCCGGAATGGGTCGAGCCGTACGCGGAGGCGCGCGAGCGGTTCAGGTCGCTCTATCCCGCTCTCGAGAGCCTCAAGGAGCCCGTGGCGCCCCAGGCGTAGAACACTCATCCACTGGCGCGTCAAACACTAAAGAGCGCCGCTAGCAGGGCGATTACACGCGTGTGGGAGCCCTCACGCGCGTCTGCGCCGCCGTGCTCGGTGGCGTTCTCCTTCTTACGCTGGCCGCGGCCGCTGGTGCACGCACGCCCCGCCCCGCGCTCGACCGCTCCTACAAGCAGGTCTGCAAACAGGCCAGGCCCGGCTTCATGCACTGCAACGTCGAGGTGGCCGTGCGCACGGGCAAGCCGGTCGCGTTCAAGGCGGGCTCGGGCTTCGGCTACGGTCCCGCCGATCTCCAGAAGGCCTACGGCATGACCACTGCCGCCGCCACGAAGGGCGGCGACCAGACGATCGCGATCATCGACGCCTTCGACGCCCCGCGCGCCGAGGCCGACCTCGCCGTGTACCGCGCGAAGTACGGGCTTCCGCCCTGCACCAGCGCCACCGGCTGCTTCCGCAAGGTCGACCAGACCGGCGGCACGAGCTTCCCGCCCACCGAGCGCAGCTGGGCGCAGGAGATCGCGCTCGATCTCGACATGGCCTCGGCGATGTGCCCGCACTGCAAGCTGCTGCTGGTCGAGGCGAGCTCCGCCTCCGCCGCCAGCCTGGCCACCGCGGCCAACACCGCCGCGGCGCTCGGCGCGACCCAGATCTCCAACAGCTACGGCGGACCGGAGTTCCCGAGCGAGACCTACTTCGAGCAGTACTACAACCACCAGGGCGTGGCCGTTGTGGCCAGCAGCGGCGACTCCGGCTTCGGCGTGGAGTACCCGGCCGCCTCCGCCTACGTGACCGCCGTCGGCGGCACCTCGCTGGTGCGGGACTCGAGCCCGCGCGGCTGGTCCGAGACCGCCTGGGCCGGCGCCGGCAGCGGCTGCTCCGCCTACATCGCAAAGCCCGCCTGGCAGCCCGATAGCGGCTGCCCGACGCGCGCGGTGGCCGACGTGTCCGCGGTGGCCGATCCGGGCACCGGCGTCGCCGCCTTCGACAGCGGCTCCGGCGGCTGGGGCGTCTACGGCGGCACCAGCGCCGCGGCGCCGCTCGTGGCCGGCGCCTACGCGCTCACGGGCAGCGCCGCCGGGGCGAACTACAGCGCCTTCGCCTACCAGAACCCCGGCGCCTTCCGCGACGTGGTCTCGGGCGGCAACGGCCCCTGCTCGCTGATCTACCTCTGCACCGCCGGCATCGGCTTCGACGGCCCCACCGGTGTGGGCACGCCCAACGGCGGCGACGACAACCAGGCGCCGCCGGCCGGCAACACCGCCGCCAAGCCGGCTCTCCCCAGCGTGAAGATCTCCCGTAACAGCCTGCGGGTGACGCGCTCGGGCGCGCTGCGGCTGCGCCTGTCCTGCCCGGCCGGCGCGGCGTGCAGCGGCAAGCTCGTGCTTCGCACCCGCGCGCACGGCAGCCGCGTGACGCGCTCGATCGGCAAGCGCGGCTTCTACGTGCCGGCCGGCAAGTCGCGCACCGTCACCGTTCGCCTGACCAGGCGCGTCCGGGCGATGCTCGACCGCCACCGCAAGCTCCAGGTAAGCGCAGCGGCCGCCTCGCTCGATGCCGAGCACTCAGCGGCCGCCGCAACCTTCGTCGTGCGGGCGGCGAAGGCCACCCGCCGCTGACTCGCTACCTCAGCAACTGGTGGCCCAGGTGCAGGCGCTGAAGCCGTCGCGCGTGGAGTTCGGTGCGGACGGCGTGCCGATCACCGAGCCGTTCGAGTCGATCAGCTGGATCGCCTCGGACGACTGGAGGTTGGCGTTCGCCCCGTTCACCGTTCCCTTGGTGAAGCTCGGATTCGACAGGTTCGGCAGCGCGGCCAGGCCGACGCCACCGGTGCCGATCTCCGTCGGGGTCTCCTCGATCCACTCGGCCGTGGCGTGAGTGGAGACGTAGGGGACCGTCGTCGAGAACGAGGTTCCCTTCGTCACGTCCTGGAGGGTGATGGTCCAGACGTTCGAGTTCGGGACGATCTCGCTGATCGCCGCGTGCATGTGATCGCCCGGTGACACGGGGAAGTTGCTGATCGCAACCGACGGGACGGGAATGATCTCCCACCACGCCGAGTACGACGCCTTGCCGGAAGCGTCGACGTCCTGTTCCGTGCCGGTCTGAATCAGCGTGGGATCCCCGAGTGTGCAGCCCGCGTCGATGCAGCCGCCGCCGATTCCGATCCAATCCGAGGACGATTCCGCCTGGCCCGAAGTGTGCTGGGTTGCGCTGGGCACGGTCCAGTCGCCCGTGACCGAGTTGAAGAGCGTGTTGCCCTTCTCGAGCGTGCCCTGGTTGTAGCCGAACCAGTTCGAGCTCTGGTTCGCGTTCAAATGCTTCTTGATCTTGAGGGCGTCGCCGTGGCTCCTCAGCAACGGCTTCGCGGAAGCGCTTCCCGCGAAGCATGCGAGTCCCGCGAGGCAGACGGCCACCAGCCCGGCGACGCGTCCCGGCGCCGCGCTGCGGCTGTGCTTCGACTCCATGTATCCCCCTTTGGGCGGCCCGTGCGGGCTGGGCCGCGTCCAGTGGTCTGTCTCCCGCCCGCAAGCCCTTTTACCCGCGCGCGCGGGGCCGCAATCCCGGCGCCTCGGTAGCCCATCCGTTGCTACGATCCGCGGTTCTCTGGGGTACACCCTGGGGCACGCGCATGGCTGACGAGCAACGCCAACCGGCCGCGGAAGTCGTCTTCGAGCGCGTCACCAAGCGCTACCCCGGGCGCTCCGAGCCCGCCGTCAACGAACTGTCCCTCACGGTGCCGGCGGGGGAGATCTGTATGCTCGTCGGCCCCTCGGGCGGCGGCAAGACCACCGCGCTCAAGCTGGTCAACCGCCTGATCGACTTCGACGAGGGCGACATCCGCATCGGCGACCAGAGCGTGCGCTCGCTCGACCCCGTGGAGCTGCGGCGGCGGATCGGCTACGTGATCCAGCAGGTCGGGCTGTTCCCGCACCTGACGATCGCCGGCAACATCGGCACGGTCCCGCGGCTGCTCGGCTGGCCCAAGGAGCGGATCGCCGAGCGGGTGAGCGAGCTGCTCGAGCTCGTGGGCCTGGAGGCCGAATACTCCGGCCGCTATCCCGCGCAGCTCTCGGGCGGGCAGCGCCAGCGCGTCGGTCTCGCGCGCGCGATGGCGGCGGACCCGCTCGTGATGCTCATGGACGAGCCGTTCGGCGCGCTCGACCCGATCACCCGCGACCGCCTCCAGAACGAGTTCCTGCGCCTGCACCGCCAGGTGCGCAAGACCGTGCTCTTCGTGACCCACGACATCGACGAGGCGATCAAGATGGGTGACCGGATCGCGATCCTCCGCGAGGGCGGGGTGCTCGCCCAGTACGACACGCCCGACGCGATCCTCGCCAATCCGGTCGACGAGTTCGTGGCGCGCTTCGTGGGCGCCGACCGGGGGTTGAAGCGCCTCGCGCTGCGGCGGGTGTCGGACCTCGAGCTGATCGCGGGCCCGGCGGCGCATCCGGGCGACGACGCGGCGCCCGCGCTGGCCGCGCTCGACTCGTTCGGCTTCGACACGCTGGTGCTGCTCGACGACGCGGGCCGTCCCTGCGGCCTGCTGTCGCGCTCGGCTTTGAACGGCGGCCGCATCAGCGCCGCCGGCGCGCGGCCGGTGGACAGCGTGGTGGAGGAGTCCGCCAGCCTGCGGGACGCGCTCTCCACGATGCTCTCGCAGGCGGGCAGCCACATGACCGTGGTGGACGGCGACGGCCGCTACCGCGGGCTCGTGTCCGCCGACCTGATCAGCCAGGAGCTGGCACGCACATGAACACGTTCGTCTTCGCCGACTCCGGCGGCGTGGTGATCCCCAACTTCGGCGGCGGCGGCGAGAACAGCTGCGTGCGCCGCAACCCGGCGTTCTGCTGGGACTGGTTCAGCTCCCACTGGGGCACGGTCTTTCGCCCTGCGCTCTTCCAGCACCTGACGCTGACGCTGATCGCGGTCGGAATCGGCATGGTGATCTCGATCGCGTTCGCGCTCGTGGCGCACCGCTACCGCTGGATCGAGCCCCCGTTCGTGGCCTTCTCCGCATTCCTCTACACGATCCCGAGCCTGGCGCTGTTCCAGCTGCTCGTGCCGATCACCGGCCTGTCGCGCCTCACGGTTGAGATCGCGCTCGTCTCCTACACGCTGCTGATCCTGTTCCGCAACACGATGACCGGGCTCGGCGAGGTGCCGGAGGAGGTGCGCGAGGCCGCGCGCGGCATGGGCCTCACACCGTGGCAGGTGCTCTGGAAGGTCGAGCTGCCGCTGGCCGTGCCGGCGATCATCGCCGGGATGCGGATCGCCACGGTCACCGTCATCAGCCTGGCCACCGTGGCGGCGATCGTGGTCAACGAGGGGCTCGGCGCGCCCATCTTCGCAGCGCTCCAGACGAGCTTCAACACCGAGTTCATAGCCGCGGGCGTGCTGGCCATCGCCCTGGCGCTCATCGCCGACGGGCTGCTGCTCGGCGTGCAGCACCTGGTCACGCCGTGGGCGCGCAGCCGGAGGACCGTATGAGCGACTTCGGCAACGCGTTCAAGTTCATGGCCGATCACGTGCACCTGTGCGTGACGAAGATCCTCGAGCACCTGGCGCTGAGCGGCGCGGCGATCGGGGTGGCGACAGCGATCGCGCTCCCGCTCGGCATCTGGCTCGGGCACGTCCATCGCGGCTCGTTCATCGCGGTGAACGTGGCGAACATCGGTCGCGCGCTCCCGAGCCTCGCGGTGATCGCGATCGGGCTCGCGGTGCTCGGCATCGGCTTCCTCAATGTGATGGTGGCGCTCGTGATCCTGGCCGTGCCGCCGATCCTCACGAACGCCTACGTGGCCGTGGACGGCGTCGACTCCGAGGCGGTCGAGGCCGCGCGGGGGATGGGGATGCGGCCACGCCAGGTGCTGCTGAACGTCGAGCTGCCGCTGGCGCTCCCGCTGATCTTCGCCGGCATCCGCACGGGCGCGGTCTACGTGATCGCCACCGCCACGCTGGCCGCCATCGCCGGCGGCGGCGGGCTCGGCGACATCATCGTGAACCAGGCCAGCTACGGATTGCCGGGGGTGCTCGCCGGCGCGCTGCTCGTCACCGCGCTGGCGTTCCTCGCCGAGGGCATCCTCGCGCTGGTGCAACGCGCGGTGACCCCGCGGGGACTGAAGCTCACCCGCGACCCGCAGCTCGTCGAACGGCCGGTGGGGATGCAGGTCTGAGAAAGCTGGAGGAGAGATCGACAACGGAACAACAAGGAGTGAAGCTCCATGAGGAGGCTCATACTCGCGGTAGTGGTCGCCGGTCTAGCGCTGGCGGTGGCTGCGTGCGGAAGTAGCAACAAGAGCAGCAGCAATACCGCCGCTGCGACGGGTGCCGCTCCCGCGGCGTCCTCGAAGCCGGGCGCCGGGAAGCCGGCGGTCACGCTGGGAGACAAGAACTTCACCGAGCAGTTCATCCTCGGGCAGCTCTACAAGCAGGCGCTCGAGGCGAAGGGCTACACGGTGAACCTGAAGGCGAACATCGGCAGCTCGGAGCTGATCGACAAGTCGCTGACGAGCGGCCAGATCGATCTCTACCCCGAGTACACGGGCGTGATCCTGTCGGAGCTCGCGCACCAGACGAAGCGGCCGGCGGACGCCGACGCGGCGTACCAGGCCGCCAAGACGTTCGAGGAGGGCCGCGGCTTCACGCTGCTGGACAAGACCCCCTTCTTCGATACCGACGCGCTGGCTGTCCTGCCGGCGTACGCGCAGAAGAACAACCTGAAGACGGTCGCCGACCTGGCGAAGCTGCCCGCCGGTTCGGTGACGGTGGGCGCGCCGCCTGAGTTCGCGACGCGCTTCGAGGGTCTGAAGGGGCTGAAGTCGGAGTACGGGCTCACGCTCAAGCTCAAGCCCCTGACGATCGGCCTTCAGTACAAGGCGCTCGACACGAACAAGGTCGACACCGCCGACGTGTTCACCACGGACGGCCAGCTGCAGGGCTCGAAGTACACGGTGCTCACCGACCCCAAGAACGTGTTCGGGTTCCAGAACGTGGCGCCGATCGTGAGCCAGAAGGTGCTGGACGCTCAGGGTCCCGCGTTTGCCCAGACGCTGAACGCTGTGAGCGCCAAGCTCAACGACGAGGCGATGCGCAAGATGAACGCCGCGGTCGACCTGGACAAGCAGGATCCGGCCAAGGTCGCTCAGCAGTTCCTCGCCGCGAACGGGCTCGCTTAGGTCTCGGGTCTCGGGTCTCGGGTGTCGGGTAACGAAAGCCCGGCACCCGAGACTCTTCGTTCATGGCTTTGACCAAAGGCACCGGCCCCTTCGGCGAGCACCCCGGTGGGGTGTGGAACCGGGAGATGCCCGAGTACAAGGGGCTCATCTACTTCGAGGACTTCCCGCGGCGGATCCGTGCCGACTTCGCCGGCGAGACGATCGTGGACAGCACCCACGTGAAGATGCTTCACGAGTCCGGCCTCTTGCCGATCTACTACTTCCCGGAGGACGAGATCCGGACGGACCTCCTCGAGCCCGCCGACAAGTCCACCCGCTGCCCGTGGAAGGGCGAGGCGTCGTACTGGTCGGTGCGCGTCGGCGACAAGGTGGCCGAGAGCGCAGTCTGGGGCTACCTCGACCCCCTGGACGACGCGCCGCCGATCGAGGGCTACCGCGCTCTGTATTGGAACTCGATGGACCAGTGGTGGGAGGAGGACGAGCCGGCGATCGTGCACGCGCGCGACCCGTACCACCGCGTGGACGTCCTCGAGAGCTCGCGCCACGTTCGCGTGACGCTCGACGGCCAGGTGCTCGCCGAGAGCTCGCGCGCGCTGGCGCTGTTCGAGACTGGCCTGCCGACCCGCTGGTACTTCGCCGAGGACGACGTGAACATGGAGCTGCTCTCGCCGAGCGACTCGCGCACCGGCTGCGCCTACAAGGGCTTCGCGTCCTACTGGAGCGTCGCGGACGAGGATGACCTCGTCTGGACCTACCGCGACCCGCGCAGCGATGTGTCTCGGATCAAGGACCGCCTGGCGTTCTTCAACGAGCGCGTGGAGCTCGAGGTGGACGGCGAGCTGCAGGAGCGGCCCGAGACGCAGTGGTCCCGCAGCCGCTAGCGCGTTCCGCGTGACCAGGTGTCCATCGACACGCGCGACTCGCGGCCCAAGACGCCGGCCTGTAGACGGTTGCCGCGGCTTGGAGAACGCGCTCTACGACGCGGGCTTCTGATGGCCGCCGACGGCGACCTCGCGGACGTCCTTGCCGGACCCGTACACGTGGAGGGTCTTGCCGTCGCGCTCGACGATCTTGAAGGCCTCGCCGGTGCGGACGTTGCCCGACACGTTCATGAACATGTCGTCGCGCCGGCCGCCGTGGATCTTCTTGTAGTCCTTGTGGCCGCCGACCGCGTGCCAGCTCTCGCCCTTGGGCGGCGTGAGGCCGTTCGGGTCGGTCCGCACCGGGACCCACTCCTTCTTCGAGCCGGTGCCGTACACGTGGTAGGTCTTGCCGTCCTTGTGCTCGATCAGGAATGCCTTGCCCTGGCGCTTGCCCGGGGCGAGGGACACGTAGTAGCCGTTGCGCGGGCCGCTGAGGATGTCCGCGTAGTCGCTGTGACCGTCGACGGGGCCCCAGGTCTCGCCCTTGGGCGGCTTGAGGGCGGTGTCGACCGTGCCGGTCGTGCCGCTGCCGTCCGTGGCGGTCGTCGCCTTCTGCGCGCTCGCGAGCGTGGCGGCGAAGCTCTTGCCGCCGGCGGAGCCGGTCTTCTTGGTGCTCGAGGCCGCGTTCGCGACCTGATTGGTGCCGTTGTCGATGGAATCGATCATCAAAACCGCGGGACGGATACCGCTCGTTCGAGTAGTCGGCAGCTCGCGCCGAGTCTTTAGCCCGCGCGCAGCGAACGCACGATTGCGCCCGCCTCGGCGGCTGCCTGCCGGGCGCCCGGCTTGGCGGCCGCGACCAGCGTGAAGGTGTGCTTCGCGGTGGGCGCGATCACCATCGTCTCCACCTTGTCGCTCTTCGCACGGGCGAAGCTGTAGACGAGCGCCGGGCCCGTGGAGAGCCGCACGGCGCGAGCGCCGATCGGCTGGAAGTCGGGGAAGCGCTTGCGCAGCTCGCTGGGCAGACCCTGCGCCAGCTTGGCCAGCGAGCCCTTCAGCGCCGCGCTCTCGCGCACGGTCACGAGGGCGCCGTGGTCGCCGCGCTGGATCGCCACGGCGCTCGCGCCCGCCGCGCTGGCGTGCCAGCCGGCGGGGTAGCTCAGCGAGAAGGCGCCGCCGGGCGCGGTGTAGCTGGAGCCGGCCGCGGGCTTCGGCTTGGCCGGGCCGCTGCCTCCGCCGGGCAGCGCGAAGAGCAGGATCGCCGCGAGCGCGGCCGCCACGCACAGGGCTGCCACCACGTGGCGCGGGCGCACGCTCAGCGGGCGGGGCGGCACGCTGCGGGTGAGCACCAGGACCGGGTCGGTGGCGGGGCGCATGCTCATCGGACCACCACGTAGCTGAAGGAGTAGGAGCCGTTGTCGGTGATCGGGTTGTCGGTGGTGTCGCAGAGCCGCACCTGGAGCAGGTTGAGCGCGCCCGGCGCCGCCTCGGCCGTGAGCCCGTTCGGCAGGTTCGTGGGCACGTTGAGGATCACGTGGTCGCCCGCCTGCATTCCGCTCACGGCGCTGGTCACGACCGAGCAGGTGTCGGCGCCGATCGTGCCGGGCGTCATGCCCGCGCTGCCCACCAGCACGCCGCTGCCCGAGTCGGGCGCGGCGATGTCGGCCGCGGTCAGCGTGCCGTTCGCGATCTTCGCGCCGGTCACGGCGCCCGGCGCCAGGTCGGCGGTCGAGATCGTGCCGTCGAAGATCTTGGCCGAGGTCACGGCGTCGTCGGCGATGTCGCCGGTGTTCACCTCGCCCGGGCCGATGTTCGAGGACGACACCGCGTTCGGGCCGAGCTTGGCGTTGGTCACCGAGCCGTCGGCGAGCTGCGTGGTGTCGATCGCGCCGGTGGCGATCTTCGTGCCGGTGATCGCGCCGGAGGCGATGTCGATGCCGGCGATGCTCAGATCGAGGATCGCATTGCTGTCCACGACCCCCGGGCCGAGCTGACCGTTGCCGATCGCGCCGGGCGCGAGGTCCGCGCCGGCGATCGTGCCGTCGAGGATCTTGGCGCTCGTCACGGCGTCCGGGCCGAGCTTCGCGTTCGTCACGCTGCCGTCGGCCAGGTCGCCGGTGGCCACGGTGCCGTCGAGGATCTTGGCGCTCGTCACGGCGTCGGCGAACAGCTTGTTGGTGGTCACGCTGCCGTCCGCGAAGTCGCCCGTGGCGATCGTGCCGTCGAGGATCTTGCCGCTCGTCACGGCGTCGCCGGCGAGGTCGGCGGTGCCCACGGTGCCGTCGAGGATCTTGCCGGTGGTCACCGAGTCGCCGGCGAGGTCGGCGGTGCCCACGGTGCCGTCCAGGATCTTGCCCGTGGTCACCGAGTCGCTGCCGAGGTCGGCGCTCCCCACCGTGCCGTCGGCGATCTTGGCCGAGGTGACGGAGTTGTCGGCGAGCTCGGCGGTGTCCACCGCGCCGTCGAGGATCTTGGCGGAGGTCACGGCGTCGTCGGCGAGCTCGGCGGTGGTCACGGCCAGGTTGGCCAAATCAGCGGTGTTCACGGTGCCGTCGGCGATCTTGGCGCCTGTCACCGAGCCGTCGTTCAGGTCCGCCGTGCCGACCGCGCCGTTCGCGATCTTCGCGCCGGTCACGCTCGAGTCGGCGAGCTGTGCGCTGTCCACCGAGCCCGCGGCGAGATTCGCGCCGGACACCGCGCCCGGGGCCAGCTTCGCGCCCGTCACGGCGCCGTCGGCGATCTTGCTGCTCGTCACCGCCCAGTCGGCGATCTTCGAGGAGATCACGTTGCCGTCGGCGATGTCGGGAGCCGCGATCGAGCCGTCGAAGATGTTCACGCCCGAGACCGAGTTCACGGCCAGCTTCTGCGCGGTGACGGCGCCGTCGGCCAGGTCGGCCGTGTGAACCGCGCCATCGGCGATGCGCGCGGTCGAGACAGGCGCCATCGCGGCGCGCGCGTTCTTGTCGGCACGAGCGGCGATGTGGAACGCGCGCAGCACCGTGCTGACCACGTCGGTCTTCGCCCTCTTCTTCTTGGCAAGCGCCGGGCCGGTGATGGTCACCGCCATGACGGCGGCGAGCAGCGCTACGACGTGCGATCGCTTCATTGCTCCTGTCCCTGCTCGTAACGGTCTTCGCACATTGGTGCCTTCCTTGGCACACGGTGTAATCGCCCGGTGTTTGCAGGTCTTTAGATCTCCCCGGCCGTATCCTGCGGCCCGTGACGTGGGAACCCGAGCTGGACGAGCTGCGCCGCAGGCAGGAGCTCGCGCGCCAGATGGGGGGCGAGGAGCGGGTCTCCCGGCAGCACGGCAGCGGCCGCCTGACCGTGCGCGAGCGGATCGAGCGGCTGTTCGACGAGGGCAGCTTCCGCGAGACGGGCGCGCTGGCGGGCCGCGCCACCTACGAGGACGGCGAGCTGACCGGTTTCCTGCCCGCGAACTGCGTGGTGGGCCGCGGCCGGATCGACGGCCGCCCGGCGGTGCTGCAGGGCGACGACTTCACCGTGCGCGGCGGCGCCGCCGACGCGGCGATCTGGCAGAAGATGGTCCACGCCGAGCGCCTGGCGGCCGAGCTGCGCATGCCGCTCGTGCGGCTCGTGGACGGCACGGGCGGCGGCGGCAGCGTGAAGTCGCTCGAGACGATGGGCCACACGTACGTGCCCTTCATCCCCGGCTGGGAGCTGGCCGTGGAGAACCTCTCGCGCGTGCCCGTCGTGGCCGCGGCGCTGGGGCCGGTCGCGGGCCTGGGCGCGGCGCGCGTGGTGGCGTCGCACTTCTCCGTGATCGTGCGCGACACCGCGCAGCTCTTCGTGGCCGGTCCGCCCGTGGTGGCGGCGGCGATGGGGGAGACGCCCGACAAGGAGGAGCTGGGCGGGGCGCGAGCGCAGACGAGAGCCGGTGCGGTGGACAACGAGGCGGTGGACGAGGACGACGCGCTGGCGCAGCTGGCGCGCTTTCTCTCCTACCTGCCGTCGAGCGTCTGGGAGGCGCCGCCGCTGCAGAGCGGCAGCGACCCGCCCGGCCGGCGCGAGGATGAGCTGCTCTCGATAGTCCCCCGGGACCGCCGCAAGCCGTACAAGGCCCGCCGCATCCTCGAGGCGGTGCTCGACCGCGGCAGCGTGTTCGAGCTCGGCGCGCGCTACGGGCGGCCGCTGATCACCGCGCTGGCCCGGCTCGACGGGAGACCGGTCGGCGTGCTCTGCTCGGACCCCGAGCACTACGCGGGCGGCCTGACCGCCGACGCCTCGGAGAAGCTCACGCGCTTCGTCGATGTCTGCGATCAGTTCCGCCTGCCAGCGGTGAACTTCGTGGACCAGCCGGGATTCGTGATCGGCACCGAGGCCGAGAGGCGCGGCACCATCCGCCGCGGCACCCGCGCGCTCACAGCCGTCTACCAGGCGACGGTCCCGTGGGCATCGGTGCTCGTGCGCAAGGTCTACGGCGTGGCGGGCGCCGCGCACAGCAACGCCGAGCGGCTGCAGGTGCGCTACGCGTGGCCGTCGGGCGACTGGGGCTCGCTGCCGATCGAGGGCGGCATCGAGGCCGCCTATAGACGCGAGCTCGAGGCGGCGGACGATCCAGTGGCCCTGCGTGCGGAGATCGAGGAGCGGCTGAACGCGGTGCGCTCGCCCTTCCGGACGGCCGAGCGCTTCATGGTCGAGGACATCATCGACCCGCGCGACACGCGCCCGCTCTTGTGCGAATGGGCCGAGCGCGCGCACGAGCTGGTGCGCCAGGACGCGGCCGCCGGACCCAAGGCGCGCGGGCTGCGTCCGTAACGCCTGACCCCCCGACCGGGGGGTAACACGCCTGAGGGACGTTACGTGGGGCCCGTCACGGCGAAGTGGTCCACATGGACGCGCATCACGAGACGGCCTTCTTCCGCGGCGCGGATCAGGACTGCCTGGTGGCGGCGGCGCTCTCCTGCCCGATGTGCCTGTCGGGCGAGGTGAGCTGGGAGCTCACGGACTCCGCGTACGAGCCGTACGTGGACTGCGAGTGCGACACGTGCGGTCACGAGCGCACGGTGTTCCTGGCCCCGGAGCAGGCTCTCCGGCTGGCCATGCACGTGGACCGTCCGCTGGATCCCACGCCGAGGCCCGAGCCCGAGCTCGTAGCCCTGTAACCCAAAACCGCGCTCCGGGTAGGCCATGAACATGGCCAATGGGGTGCTGTCCCCGCAGACGGAGACACTCGACGTCTTCGTCGAGTTGCTCTCCGAGATCGAGACGGATTCGCCGGGGGAGTTCTACAACCGCCTCTGTGAGGTGCTGTGCAGGCTCACCACGATGCGGCGCGCGGTGCTGTTCCTGTACGACGAATCGGTCGACCGCGTCGTGGCGGTGGGGAGCCACGGTATGGAGCCGTCGCTGCTGCAGGACGTGCACGGCACGCTGGAGGAGACACCCGTGGCACAGAAGGCGCTGGCGCTCGACGAGGTGCAGGAGACCGACGACCTCGAGCGCGAGCTGCCGGCGCGCTACAAGGCCGCTCTCGAGGTGACCACGCTTACGTGCACGCCGCTCTCCGCGGCGAACCGCTGGTTCGGCGTGATCTTCGCCGACCGCGGCGGCGGCCGCTTCAAGCTCACCGACGAGGAGCGCCACGCGATGTGGTCGCTCGGCAAGCTCGCCGCACTTGCCGCCAGCGCCCGGATCGCCACGCGCCAGCAGGACCGCGCGCGCCGGCTGGCCGAGCGCATCGACCTCGCGCGCGAGGTGCACGAGCGCGTGATGCACAGGCTGTTCGCCGTGTCGCTCGCGCTGAGCTCCGACGGCGAGCTGGCACCCGCCGACCGCGAGCGCTGCCGGGTCGAGATGCGCGAGGCGCTCGCCGACCTGCGCACCGCGCTCGAGCGCCAGCTCGGCCCGCGTCCCCGCACCACGGGCACGACCCTGCGCGCCGCGGTCGGCAGGCTCGACCGCGGCTATGGCGACATCCCGGTGAAGGTCGAGTGGGCGAAGGGCGTCGAGGTGCCGGAGCAGCTCGAGCCCGTGGCGCAGGCGACCCTCGGCGAGGCGCTTCGCAACGCGATCCGCCACGCGCGTCCGACGACTATCCACGTGCGCGTGGACTCGCCCGACGACACGTTCGTGCTCGAGGTGGTGAACGACGGAGTAGGGGAGGACGGCCGCACCGCCACCGGGATGGGCCTGCGGCTCGCCTCGCTCGAGGCGCTGCAGTTCGGCGGCGTGGTGGAGTTCGGACCGCACGAGGCAGGCGGCTGGCGCACACGGCTGGTGGTGCCGCTGTGAGCCGCAAGCAGCTAAGCGTGCTGGTGGTTGACGACCACGAGGTCGTGCAGTGGGGCTTCCGTCTCCTGCTCACCCAGCAGCCCTGGGTCGAGCGCTGCCTGACCGCGCGCAACTCGCGCGAGGCGCTCGAGTTGACGCGGCGCTACGAGCCCGAGGTGGCGCTGGTGGACCTCTTCCTCGGCGACGAGTCCGGCACCGAGCTGTGCGAGACGATCCGCCGCGAGTCCCCGCGCACACGCGTGCTGCTGATCTCCGGCGCAGGGCGCATGTCGCAGGCGATCGCGCGCTCGGCCGGCGCGTCCGGCTTCGTGTCGAAGGACTGGGACGCCGACGACGTGGCGAAGGCGGTGCGCATGGTGGGCATGGGCATGACGGTGTTCCGCCCGCAGCGCGAGACCGCGCCCGCGGCGCCCGCTCAGCTCTCCGTGCGCGAGCGCGAGGTGCTCGACCTGATCGCCACCGGAGCGACCAATCGCGAGATCGCCGACCGGCTGTTCCTCTCGCCGCACACGGTGAAGGAGCACACCTCCGCCGTCTACCGCAAGCTCGCCGTACGCAACCGCGCCGAGGCTGTCAGGCAGGCGCAGGAGCGCGGCCTGATCGGCTGAAGATTCCAGCTAGCTGCAATGTGCGCGGTGCCCCCTGATGCGACGCTTGCCACGTGCGCTGTCTGATCGTGGATGACAACCCCCGCTTCCTCGAGGCGGCGAAAGCCCTGCTCGAGCGCGACGGTCTGCACGTGGCCGTGGCGAGCTCGTCCGCCGAAGCGTTCGAGCACGTGCACGTGCTGCGGCCGGATGTGGTGCTCGTGGACATCGACCTCGGCGAGGAGAGCGGATTCGAGCTGACCAGGGGGCTGGGCCATGAACGCGTCATCCTGATCTCCACGCACGCCGAGGCCGACTTCGAGGAGCTGATCGTCGAGAGCGCGGCCGTCGGCTTCATCCCGAAGGAAGCCCTCTCCGCCGACGCGATCAGCGCGACTCTAGGTAGGTGAGCACCGCCAGCACGCGGCGGTGATCCTCGGGGCTCTCGGCCAGGGGGAGCTTCGAGAGCACCGCGCGCACGTGCTTCTCCACCGTGCCCTCGGTCACCCACAGCTGCTTGGCGATGCCGGCGTTGGACCTGCCCTCGGCCATCAGCTCGAGCACCTCGCGCTCGCGCGGGGTCAGGTCGCCGAGCGGGTCCTCGCGGCGCTGGGCGTTCACGAGCTCGCGCACGAGCGTCGGGTCCACCACCGAGCCGCCGTCGGCCACGCGCTGCACGTTCTCCAGGAAGTTCTCCACGTCGGTCACGCGGCTCTTGAGCAGATAGCCGCTGCGCTCGCCGCTCGCGAGCAGCTCCATGGCGTGATCGACCTCGACGTGAGCCGAG
>DATNBJ010000408.1:0-6085 GCA_035572055.1 Thermoleophilaceae bacterium
ACTTCACCGACCTGCCGCTCGGGGTCTACCCCAACCTCGGTTACTACACGGAATCCGGCTGGGCCTTCGACCGGCGCATCGGCGGCGAGGAGTTCGCCGACATGGCGTCGGCATGGCGTGAGGAGGGCGCGGACATCATCGGCGGCTGCTGCGGCGTACGGCCACAGCACATCGCGGCTGCAAGGACGCGGCTCGAGAGCACGAGGCCGGGCCGCAGGCACGCGGAATGGGGATCCGACAACGGCCGCCCCGCAGGCGCCGAGCGCGCCCCGCTCGAGCCCTGGACGGACGACCGGGAGCGGCGTCTCTACCCGCTCCAGGTGCCGGAGATCATCGTCGAGCCCGGCGTGTTCGTCCCCACCTCCGGCAGCTTCCTGATCTGGAAGCACCTGTTCACGCGCGGGATCGGCGATGGCCGGCGCTGCCTCGACGTGGGCTGTGGCACCGGATTGCTGGCGGTGCAGCTCGCGCTCAACGGCGCCGAGCACGTGCACGCCGTGGACATCGACAAGCGCGCCGTGGCCAACACGCTGAGCAACGCCTTTCGCAACGGCGTTGCCGAGCGCGTGTCGGGCGAGGAGGTGGACCTCTACCCGTGGGACCCGGACGAGCGCTACGACGTCGTGGTCGCGAGCCTCTACCAGATGCCGAACGACCCGTTCCAGCAGCTCACCTCCCACCGGCCGCTCGACTACTGGGGCCGCGGCCTGTTCGACCACATGGTCGCGCTGCTGCCCAGCCTGCTGGAGAAGGACGGGCGCGCGTACGTCATGCAGCTGTCCATCCTCAGCGAGCGCGAGACTCTGAAGCAGCTCGAGTCCCGCGGACTCGACTCGCGCGTG
The DNA here is from genome assembly GCA_035572055.1 of Thermoleophilaceae bacterium. GTDB lineage: Bacteria > Actinomycetota > Thermoleophilia > Solirubrobacterales > Thermoleophilaceae > JAICJR01. The sequence goes on from DATNBJ010000408.1 coordinate 843, forward strand.
GTCGACTTCAGCTTCTTCGAGTTCACCCCGGTGTTCGATGAGCACTCCGAGCAGATCCGCCGCGTAGAGGAGCTCTCGGACGCCTACCACCTGCGCTTTGGAGAGGTCAACACGATGATCGCCTACCTTCTCGAGATCACACGAAAGAACGGCACGGCCCCGCGCGAGCGTAGGGTGGCCAGCTGATGACGAGCGGCCACTACTTCGCAGAGCTCCCGATCTCGCGCGCCTACGAGCGCATCGACGCCCTGCTCGCCGCCGGCGACCCGGTGCTGCTCGACGGCGGCGTGGCCACCGAGCTGCAGCAGGTCCAGTCCGAGGATCGCGCGCGGCGCCGGGAGCCCTGGGGCACCTGGACGCTGTTCCAGGGACCGGTCGAGGTCCTCGAGGTGCACCGCCGCTACGTGGACGCCGGCTGCGACGTGATCTCCACGAACACCTGGTCGGTGCTCGAGGCGGCCGACGAGGCGGGCCGCGGCCCGCAGTCGCTTTCGCGCAACTCGCTCTGGCTCGAGGCCGCGCGGCTCGGCATGCGCCTCGCCCGCCAGGCGATCGAGGAGGCAGGCCGCGCCGGCGAGACCGCCGCCGCGTTCTGCATCAACTCGAGCCTGCTCGACAAGCGCGCCACCGGCCGGTTGGAGCTGCTGTCCTGGCTGTGGCACGACGAGCCGCCGGACCTCGTGATCCTCGAGACGCTCGAGTCGATCCCCGACGACGTCTCGCTCAACGCGATCCAGATGGTCTGCGAGACCGGCCTGCCGGTGTGGGTCAGCTTCCGCCGCGCGCGCGAGGGCATGTGCTCGATCGACGGCGACGTGCGCCCCGACCCATCGCCGGAAGCCTTCCGGGCCTCGCTGGAGAAGCTGGAGCAGATGGGCGTCCGTGCCGTCTCGGTGAACTGCGTGCCATCCGACCGCGTGCCCGACACGATCGAATACCTCCGCAGCCAGACGTCGCTGCCCGTCGGCGGCTACCCCAACCTCGGCCACAGCGCCGGCGCGCGCTGGGAGTTCGACACGAGCATCGGCGTATCCGAGTACGCGCGCATGGCGTCCTCATGGGTCGACGCGGGAGCCCTCATCGTGGGCGGCTGCTGCGGCGTGACCGCGAAGCACCTGGCGGGAGTGCGGACGGCGCTGAACGAAGCGGCGCTGGCGCGGTAGCGGGCGCTGCTGCGTTCAGTCCGAAGCTTTGTCGGCTGGGGCCCCGGCGGCGCCGGAACGGCAGCAACGAAGGCGGCAGAAAGCGTGGTTTCCTCGTCGCTGTCCTGTTCTGTACCGCTATATGCGGCTCAAAACAGGACAGCTCGAGGGGACCCGGCTTCGGACCCATCCTCATTGCTCGTCGTTCGCCGGCGGCGAAGCCGACGCCCTGCGCCGCTGACGCCCGCTAGTCCCGCGCCGCGACCAAATGCTGCAGCGCGTCCATCCCCACATACGCCAGCCCGAGCGGGGCCCCGGCCTCCGACAGCGCGAGCCACAGCTCCGCCGCATCCTCCGCCGGCGCCACCAGCAGCCAGTGCCGCTCGCTCGTGTGAAGCATCAGCGAGGGGATCCCGCCTATCGACTCCGAGCGCAGGCTCCCCGGAGACAGCTCGCGCGCGCCCGCGCGCGTGAGCACCTCCGACGCCGCCCGGCCGACCACGCAGACGGCGACGCGCGAGCCGGTCACGTCCTCGACGCGGACGCCCGACCCCTCACAGCGAGCCTCGACCTGCAGAGCCACATCGCCGTTCGCTCCGGGCGCGCCGATCACGAACGCCAGCGACGGCGACAGCGGGCACCACCACGCGTCCCGCACCCGTGCAGGCCCACCCGGATCCGGGAGCAGCGCGGCGAGCTCCGCCTCCTCCCCGCGCAGCTCGAATTTCGGGACGCTCGACACGTCGGCGAGTCCCGCGCGGGATCGGGTGACGGCAACCTCCGAGGCCAGCGAGCCGAAGTCGGCGGCCACGAGCCAGCCCTGGCGCTCGGCCATGTGCGCGCCGGCGCGGCGCAGGACGTCGTCCAGCGGCCCGTGCCGGAGCTCTTCGACCGAGGCCGCCACGCGGTCAGCTCGCCTCGGCCGGAGCCGGGTCGGTGTCGGGGGTCTGCTTGCGCTCCGGCAATTGGAGGAGCGCGGCGCCGGGCATGCGGTCCAAGACGTCGCGGTTCTCGAGCACCACCTCGAGGTTGCGCATCGCGATGCGGGCGTGCTCGCGGCCGAGGGCCTCGCCGCGCGTGCCCTCGCGCCCCTCGATCGCCTCGGCGATCGCGCGATGCTGCTGCTGGGCGAGCAGCAGGATCTCGCGAGACTCGGGCAGCTCCGACTGGGCCAGCACGAACGCAGACGCCGAGGCGAACGGCATTGCCACCATGCCCTCCATCGCGCGCGCGAGCACCGGGCTGCGCGCCGCCTGCACGAACTGCGCGTGGAAGCTCTCGTTCAGCTTCATGTAGCGCAGGAACGACTCCTGGTTCTCCTGGCTGTGGACCTCCACGTCCATGCGGTCGATCAGCGCCCGCATAGCGGTGAGCTCCCGTCGCGACACCCCGCGCTCGGCCGCCATCCGAACCGCCGTCCCCTCGAGCACGCCGCGCAGCTCGATCGCGTCGCGCACGTCCTCGTAGCTGAACTGCCGGACCGCGTAGCCGCCGCCCGGGAGCAGCTCGAGCAGGCCCTCGTGCTCGAGCGTGGCCAGCGCGAGCCGCAACGGAGTGCGGGATACGCCGAGGCGCTCGACGAGCGGCAGCTCCGACATCCGGGTGCCGGCGGTGAACTCACCGCTCAAGATCAGCTCCCTGAGTCGCAGGAGCGCCCGCGTGGACTGCGAGGTGCCGTCGCTCTTACCGCTCAAATCCGCCCTCCGCGGGGCAGACTACAGCCCATGGAGGCTGTATGCAAGATCGCCTCATGTACGCACCCAAACGCGCCCAGGCGCGCCTAGAATCCGGCGCGAAGGTTGTCGTTTGCATACAACGTTCGCGCTGTGATAGCTTCGCCGCGCGCTGGGGGACTCGCACTTGATTCCACTCTCAGAAGTACGCGCAATCGACTTCCACGTTCACGCCGAGGTTTCGCTCGGCGGGACCGACCCGCGCCCGGAGCACCTCCGCGCGGCGGCGAAGCGCTACTTCCGCGACGCGAACGTCGATCCCACGGTGGAGGACGTCGTCGCCCACTACCGCGAGCGGCAGATGGCCTGCGTCCTGTTCACGGTCGACTGGGGTCCCGACAACGAGAAGCCATCGGTGCCGAACGAGGAGATCGCCGCGGCGGCCGCCGCCAACCCGGACGTGCTGATCCCGTTCGCGAGCATCCACCCCGGCCGGCCGAACGCGGTCGAGGAGGCCCGCCGCCTGGTTCAGGAGCACGGCGTGCAGGGCTTCAAGTTCCACCCGAACGTCCAGGAGTTCTTCCCGAACGACCGGATGGCGTACCCGCTGTACGAGGCGATCCAAGAGGCCGGGGTGCCGGCCCTCTTCCACACGGGCCACAGCGGCATCGGCTCGGGACTCCCAGGCGGCGGCGGCGTTCGGCTCAAGTACTCCAACCCGATCTACGTCGACGACGTGGCGGTCGACTTCCCGGAGCTGAAGATCGTGCTCGCCCACCCGTCCTTCCCCTGGCAGGACGAGGCGCTCTCGATGGCGATGCACAAGCCGCAGATCTACATCGACCTATCGGGCTGGTCGCCGAAGTACTTCCCGCCTCAGCTCGTGCACTACGCGAACACGCTGCTCAAGCACCAGGTCCTGTTCGGATCGGACTTCCCGATGATCGAGCCCGACCGCTGGCTGCGTGACTTCGAGCGCCTCGAGATCGATCCCGAGGTGCGACCGCTGATCTTGAAGGACAACGCCGCGCGCCTGCTCGGCCTGACAAACGGGGCAGGCGCCTGAGGCGCGTCGGAGGTTCATATCGACCCCCAGAGGAGGAGAGAGCAATGAGGGGATTGAGCAGACGGTGGTCGGCCGCGCTGGTCGTCTTGCTTGCGGCCGGCCTGGCCGTGGCGGTGAGCGCGTGCGGGAGCAGCAACAAGAGCAGCAGCAACACGGGCGCTGCGGCACCGGCGTCGAGCACGCCGGCAACGCCGGCGGCATCGGATACATCGTCGTGCGGTGACAAGCCGGGTCAGGCAGCCACCGGCACCCCGATCAAGCTTGGCGCGATCGCGACCAAGCAGCCGGGCACCGACTTCACCGACATCCCGAACATGGCGAAGGCGTACTTCGACTGCGTCAACGCCAACGGCGGTGTGAACGGTCACCCGATCAACTACACGATCGAGACCGAGCAGACGGACCCCGCGCAGGCCGCGTCGCTGGCGAAGAAGCTGATCCAGACCGACAAGGTCGTGGGCATCGTCGGCAACACGAGCATCATCGAGTGCGCGGTCAACCACAAGTACTACGAGTCGCAGGGCTTCTTCATCATCGACTCGGGCATCGCACCGGAGTGCTACGGCACCTCGAACAGCGCGCCGGTGAACATGGGCCCCCGCTACAGCTCTGACGGCGCCACGCAGGCCGTCATCCGCGCGGGCGCGAAGAAGATCGTGTTCGACCAGTCGAACGTCCCGGGCACCGGCTACATCGCCGCCGGTCCGACCGCGATCGCCAAGGACGCCGGGCTCCCGATCAAGACGCTGACGGAGAACGTGCCGATCCAGGACGCGAACTCGGTCGCGCTCAAGGAGGTGCAGGCAGCCGGCTCCGACGGGGCCGTGGTCCTGAACTTCACGCCTCCCGAGGCGCTGAAGATCCTCCAGGCCGCGCAGCAGGCGGGCCTCCAGGATCGCGTCAAGGCATGGGCGTGCTCGACGCCGTGCAACACCGACTTCCTGGCGAAGGCGCTGGGGTCGGCGTGGGACGGCAAGCTGCTCGTCAACGCGGAGCTCAACCTGACCAGCGCGGACGGGCCGAACTCGAACCTGTACCGCGCCGTTCTGAAGCAGTACGGCAAGAGCGTCACCGGCGGTCTCGGCAGCTTCAGCCAGATGGGTTTCACCGAGGCGCAGATCGCGGTTTCGGCGCTGAAGACGGTCAGCGGCGATTACACGGCGAAGTCGGTCAACGAGGCCTTCAAGAACGTGAAGGACTTCAAGACAGACATTCTCTGCAAGCCGTGGTACTACGGCGACGCCCCCCTCCACATTCCGAACAACACTGACCGCACCGTGACCCCACAGGGCGGCAAGATGGTTCAGAAGGAGGACTGCTTCCCGATCTCAGACGTGGACCCGGCCATCAAGCAGGTCCGCG
>DATNBJ010000409.1:0-6441 GCA_035572055.1 Thermoleophilaceae bacterium
CGGGTCCAGGCGAACTGCTCGAGCGTGGCGCCCTTCTCCGGGTCGTAGCGGTCGATCGAGTTGATCAGCGCCTCGAGGCCACAGGAGATGAAGTCCTCGACCTCACAGCGAGCGGGAAGCTCGCGAATCTTCTTGTAGACGATGTACTTGACCAGCGGGGCATAGGTCATGATCAGACGGTCGCGCAGGCGCGAGTCGCCGGTCTTCCGATAGTCGAGCCACAGAGCGAGTGCTTCGTCGGGCGAGATGCGGCGTCGGCTCTTCTCAGACTGCATGGACGGATGCTCCTTCACGAGGTCGGACGGACTCAGAATTCCCCTGCCAAGGGACGGATCAAGAGGCGTTGCTCGGCTCTGCCAATGAGCCGGAGCCTGAGCCCGAGGCGCCGGGCCAGGGGCTGTATCGACTGTCCCCCCGGACCCCTTCATCCCTCGATCGACGTACTTAAACTCGAACGAACGTCGAATGCGGGACTTTTGGCCGCTCCGGACGTACGACGAGCGTCCAAGGCTCAGGGTTTTCGCTGAGCGGCCGACTACCCAGGCGATCTGTCCCGACGGGAGGTAACCCGTATGGCTCTTCGCCTCACCACCGCATCCGCAGCCAAGACCGTCAGCCGCTCGCCCGCCGAGCTGGCCGCCCTCGCGCGCACGTACCTGCTGCGCGGCGACCTCGACGGCTACCAGAACCTTTTCGCGGAGGCCGCCGGTGACGGCGATCCCCACCGCCGCTTCCGTGCCCGCCTGACGCTGCTCGAGTGCGCGATGGCCACGCTGCCGGAGGCGCCCGCCAAGCAGGTGCCGGCGCTGCTGCTCACCGCCGCGCGCGAGGGTCTCGCGATCCTCGAGGACGAGCCGCGCGAGCCGATGGTCCTCAACTACACGGGCGTGCTGCTGTACGAGCTGGGCGCACTGAAGCCGGCCGAGCGCCTGTTCAAGGCCACCAAGCGCCTCGACCCGGACCTCCCGCACGTGGGCACGAACCTGGACGAGCTGGCCCGCCGCCGCCGCAAGAAGATCGACGTGGCGTCGCACCTGCCGCCGCAGGTGTCGCTGGCCCTGCCGCAGCTCGCCCGCCGGGCGGACAAGATCGCCGACCTGGCCAAGCCCGCCGAGGGCATGAGGATCAGCCTGGCGATGATCGTCAAGGACGAGGAGGAGATGCTCCCCCGCTGCCTCGAGGCGATCCACGGCGTGGTGGACGAGATGATCGTCGTGGACACCGGCTCGACCGACTCCACCGTGGAGATCGCGAAGTCCTTCGGCGCCACCGTGCTCCACCACGAATGGACCGGCGACTTCGCCGAGGCGCGCAACATCTCGATCGAGGCGGCCACCGGCGACTGGTTCATCTACCTGGACGCCGACGAGGTGCTGGTGGCCGACGACGCCGGCCGCCTGCGCGAGCTGGCGGGCCACGTGTGGCGTGAGGCGTTCTTCCTCACCGAGATCAACTTCACGGGCGACCTCGACGACGGCATGGCGGTGAACCACAACACGCTGCGCATGTTTCGCAACCGCCCCGAGTACCGCTTCAAGGACCGCATCCACGAGCAGATCGCCCACTCGCTGCCGGCGAACATGCCGGAGCGGATCGAGCAGCCGTCGGTGCGCATCGAGCACTACGGCTACCTGGGCGCCGTGCGCGACTCGAAGGAGAAGTCGCGCCGCAACATCGAGCTCCTGGAGCGCCAGGTGGCCGATGGCGAGCGCTCGCCGTTCCTCTGCTTCAACCTCGGCTCCGAGTACGCGGCCGCGGGCGACGCGGGGAAGGCGCTGTCCAAGTTCCAGGAGGCCTGGAACCTGCTGATGGACGACCCCGAGCGGACCGCCTACGGCTTCGCCCCCTCGCTGACCAACCGCCTGGTGAAGGCGCTGCGCACGAACGGCAAGCTGACGGAGGCGGCGGAGCGCGCCGACGACGGGCTCGAGATGTTCCCGGGCTTCACCGACCTCGTGCTCGAGAAGGCGTACGTCGCTCGCCTCGAGGGCGACCTCGACCGCGCGGTCGAGCTGGTGGAGGAGGCGCTGAAGATGGGCGACGCCCCCAGCCGCTACTCCGCGATGGTCGGCTCCGGCAGCTACATCGCCCTGGGCGTGCTGGCCGACATCCGCCGCGACCAGGGTGACCTGCCCGAGGCGGAGCGGCTCCTGATCGAGAGCCTGCGCGAGCACCCGGGCTTCCTGGGCGCCGTGCACCCGCTCGCTTCGATCATGCTCGCGCAGCAGAAGGAGCCGGACGTCGTGGCGGAGACGATCGAGTCGGTGATCGAGACCCTGACCCCGAGCGCCCACTTCATGCTCGGCAGCGCCCTCTACGAGCACAGGCACGCGGAGGCCGCCGAGCAGCAGTTCCGCGCCGTGCTGGCCAAGCAGCCGTCGAACGACTCCTCGCGCGTGGCGCTGTCGGAGACCCTGCTGTCCCAGTCCCGCTGGGAGGAGGCCGCCCAGGCCGCCGCCGAGGTGGACGACCTGAGCGCCTACGCCGCCCCGGCCCGCAGGAGCGAGCTGTTCGCCAGCATCGTGCTGGGCGACCGCGAGAGGACCGAGTCGGCGCTGTCGCGCGGCGTCGAGTGCGGCATGCTCCCGGCCGACGTGCAGCTCTACCGCGCCTGGCACGAGCTGCGCGGTGGCGGCTCGCTGCCGGTCTCGCTGCCCGTGGAGGCCGGCGCGCTGCTGGCAGTGACGCTCGAGGCCCTGCTCCGCGTGCAGGAGATCGATGCGTTCGCCTCGCTCCTGCCGCTGGTGGACCGCGTGGGCATCGCGTGGCGCGAGCGCCGCGAGCTGCTCGGCGTGATCTACCTCCGCCGCGGCTACCTCGAGTCGGCCGGCGACGAATGGCTCGCCGTCTGCGAGGAGACCGGCCCCGACGCGCGCGCCCTGGTGGGCCTCGCGCAGGTGGCGCTGGGCCGCGGGCTGAAGGACGACGCACTGGTCTTTGCAGAGGAGGCTCGCGAGCTCGAGCCCGGAAACCCGCTTGCAACGCAGATCGTGAACGCACTGGCCGCATAGCGAGCCCGCATACCTCAAGTTTCAACGGGGCCGGCCGAATACGGCGAGCAACCCAGCGGTAGACCCGCCGCTACAGGAGGACGATTGAGATGAGCTTTGAAGTGCCCCCGCTGAGCAGCGCCGACAAGGTGCTAGGCGCTCAGCCACTCCCACGCACTGACAAGCCCCAGCCCGCGAATCAAGTGGAGGGCGCTGACGCAGTGCGACTGGACACCATTCCCAGCCAACCCCCGGAGGAGCTGGGCGAAGAGATCGACCGCGCCTCGCAGCGCGTGGACGAGCTGAAGGCCGACGGCCGTGAGCTCCACTTCCACTACGACGAGGGCGCCGGCCGCGTCGTCGTTCAGGTCCAGGACCTGGACGGCAACGTGCTGCGCACGATTCCGCCATCGAAGGCGCTGCAGGTGGCGTCGGGCGACACGCTGGACTGATCGGGGGATCTGAGTGGCCACATCCACCACAGACCCCACGAATCTGGGGATGAGCGGGCTGGCGTCGGGAATCGACACCAGCACGATCATCACCCAGTTGATGCAGATCAACCAGATTCCGCAGAACAAGCTGAAGCTCCAGCAGGCCGCGATGCAGGCACGCGCCACGGCGCTGACCAGCATGCAGACCGAGCTCGAGAACCTGCGGGACAAGGCCGACGCGATCCGCAGCCTCACGCTGTTCACGCCGACTCAGAGCGTGGACTCGAGCGATCCCACGAAGATCACGGCCACGCGCAGCTCCGGCGCCGGCGTGGGCGGCACCCAGGTGGAGGTGGCCCGGCTGGCCAACTCGCAGCAGCGCACCTACAGCTACACGTCGTCGGCCTCCGACACGACGCTCGACCTCGGCGGTGGCAAGTCCATCACCGTGACGGCGGGCATGTCGATCGACGACCTCGTGACCACGATCAACGCGGCCACGGGCCTGCCCGTGTACGCGGCGTCGATCACGGACCCGAACGACTCGAGTAACAAGCTGCTGGTCCTCTCCAGCAAGACTCCGGGCGCGAACGGCGACTTCTCCCTGGGCGCGAGCAACAGCACCGGGCTGGTGGAGGACACGAGCAAGGCGCGCGCGCACGGCGCCACGGGCTCGACCCACACCTTCGACTACACGGCGGACCCGCTCAACCCCGGCACGATCACGATCAACGGGATCGACGTGTCGATCGCGGCGAACTCGAGCATCGACGACGTGGTGCAGGCGGTGAACGGCGCCTCGACCGGCGTGACCGCCGGCAAGGACTCGAACAACCGCCTTCAGCTCACCAACAACACCGCCGGCTCGGGCAGCGACTTCACCACTTCGAGCAGCGAGCTCGTGGAGTACGGCAGCGGCAGCGCGGGCACGGACTCGACGCTGAACAACCTGAACGCCCAGTACCGAGTGGACGGCGGGGCCTGGCAGTACGCCACCTCGAACACCGTCACCGACGCGATCCCGGGCCTCTCGCTGACCTTCAAGGCCGTCACCACGAGCCCGATCACCGTCACGGTCGGCTCGCCGGCGCCCGACAAGGCCGCGATCAAGTCGGCCATCCACGACTTCGTGAACCTCTACAACGCCAACCTGGCCGACATCCAGGCCAAGCTGGCGGAGAAGCCGGTGATCGGCGCGACGAACGCGACGGACGCCGCCAAGGGCCTGTTCTTCGCGGACTCCACGCTGCAGGGCATCCAGGACCGGCTGCGCACCGCCATGGCCAGCCCGATCGGCACCGACCCGACGCTGAATCTGCTCTCGCAGATCGGCATCTCGACGGGTGCGACCACCGGCAGCGGCACCGTGAACCAGGACGCGCTCAGCGGCAAGCTCGTGGTCGACGACGACACGCTCGACAACATGCTCGACTCGAATCCCGACGGCGTGAAGAACCTGCTGGGCGCCACGCTCGGCAAGGACGGCCTGGCCCAGGTGATCGACAACGTGCTGAACCCGGCGGTGCAGACCTCCGGCACCTTCGACACGCTGATCAACCAGACGAACTCGCAGGTGAGCGACCTGACCGATCAGATCGCGAACTGGGACACCCGCCTGTCGGACATGCAGGACCGGCTCAAGCAGCAGTTCAACGCCATGGAGCTGGCCCTCTCGCAGAATCAGACCCAGGGCCAGTGGCTCGCGGGTCAGATCGCCTCGCTGAACAACGGCTGACCCGGCTCAAAAGCCGCGCCTTGCGGTCGACTACATGGGGCGATCCTGCTCCCTCAGGAAAGGTCCCAATGAACCAGGCTGCCGTACCACAGGCTTACAAGGAGAGCGCGGTGATGACCGCGACGCCCGAGCGGCTCGTGGTGATGCTGTACGACGGCGCCCGGCGCTTCCTCTTCCAGGCCGCCGTGGCCATGCGCGAGGGGAACATCGAGGTGAGCAACAACCGCCTCCAGCGCGCCGAGGCGATCATCGACGAGCTGAACAACACGCTCGACATGTCGGTCGGCGAGATCTCCACCCGCCTAAGGGCGCTCTATCTCTTCTCCAAGCGTCATCTCATGCAGGCGCGCATCAAGCGCAACCCGGAGATGATCGACGAGGTCTCCTCGCTCCTCGACACCGTGGGTGACGCATGGCGTCAGATCGCGGGCGGCTGATCTCGCTCTACGAGCGGGTCGCCGAGCTCGGCGAGCGCGAGCTGGAGCTGGTCCGCACGGGCCAGTACGAGCAGCTCGAGCCGCTCCACGCCGAGCGCGAGGACCTGATTGCCGTGCTGCCGGACGCCCCGCCGGCCGAGGCGTCGACCGCGCTGCTGCGCGCCGCCGCCGTGCAGGCGCAGGTGGAGGCGCTGCTCAGCGGGTCGCTTGCGCACGCGCGTGCGCAGCTCGTGAGGCTCGACCGCGGCCGTGACGCGATGAGCGGTTACGCGACGCAGGTTCCGAAGCCCGTCCACAGGGTCGATACCAGCGGTTAAAGCTGGGGTCGGCTCTGCCGACTACCCCGACTGGCGACCCATGGATCCGGGGCGTCGAGCAATCCGTCCATGGAGGGACGACCGAAAGGCGATTCTTCCGTGAACCTGTTCGACAACACCGAGCTCGGGCTCCAGGCGGCCATCCGCGGCGCGGACATGCGCCAGACGACGCTCGCCCAGAACCTCGCGAACGCCAACACGCCCGGCTACGTGCGCAAGGACGTGGACTTCCAGTCCACCCTGGCAGCCGCGATGCAGGAGGGCACGAGCCCCGACCAGGTGCAGTTCAGCGTGAGCACCGACGGCTCCGCCCCGATGCAGGCCGACGGCAACAGCGTGGACGCCGACACCGAGTCGGCCAAGATGGCCGAGAACGGCCTGCAGTACCAGTCGCTCGTGGCGATCGCCAAGGGCCGGCTCGACATCATCACTTCGGCCATCGGGAACAGCTGATGGGCCTCTTCGACGCACTCAACGTCTCGGGCTCCGGCCTCAGCGCCGAGCGCCTGCGCATGGACGTGGTGGCCG
>DATNBJ010000410.1:0-14386 GCA_035572055.1 Thermoleophilaceae bacterium
AGCCGATGTCGTCGATGTCCGCCTGGGTGCCGGCCTGCATCGCGAGGATCGGCTCGCCCTTGCGCAGCTCGCCGTCGACCACTCGCACGTAGGCCACCACGCCGCGGTACTGGTCGAACTCGGAGTCGAAGATCAGCGCCCTCGCCGGAGCGTCCGCCTCGCCGTCGGGTGGCGGGATCCGCTGCACGATCGCCTCGAGCAGCTCCTCGACCCCGTCGCCGGTCTTGGCCGAGATCCGCAGGATGCCGTCCGGGTCCTCGCCGAGCAGCTCGGAGATCTCGCCGGCCACGCGCTCGGGCTCGGCGCCGGGCAGGTCGATCTTGTTCAGGACCGGGATCAGCTCGAGCCCGGCGTCCACGGCGAGGTAGGTGTTCGCGAGCGTCTGCGCCTCCACGCCCTGCGCGGCGTCCACCACGAGCAGCGCGCCGTCGCAGGCAGCCAGCGAGCGCGACACCTCGTAGGTGAAGTCCACGTGTCCCGGCGTGTCGATCAGGTGCAGGCGGTAGGCCTGACCGTCCTTTGCCCGGTACTCCACCCGCACGGCCTGCGCCTTGATCGTGATGCCGCGCTCGCGCTCGAGGTCCATCTTGTCGAGGAGCTGGGGCCGGTGCTTGCGCGCATCGACCGCCCCGGTGATCTCCAGGATGCGGTCGGCAAGCGTCGACTTGCCGTGATCGATATGCGCGATGATCGAGAAGTTGCGGATGTTGCGGGCGGGAGCGCTCACCTGGTGAATGCTAGGCAGAGCGCGTGCGAGCCCGGCGTCCGGCTATCAGCCTGCGGATCTGGTGGGCCTCGGTCACCCGCATCCGCAGCACCGCGCGCGCGTATATGAAGATCCCCGCGCCGATTCCGCCGCCCACGCTCACGATCTGCGCCGGCAGCGAGCGGCCGAACAGCTTGTCGAGCAGGTACCAGACCCCATAGCTCACCGCGCCCAGCAGCACGGACGCCACCGCGATCCGGCAGGCGATCATCAGCGTTCGCCCTCCCTCGATGCCGCCGAGGGGCTTTCGCAGCAGCACCGCCTGCGAGACAGCCATCACCAGCGTGCCGGCCACCGAGCCCACCACCACGCCCGCGAGGCCGAACGGCCTGTAGAGAGCGAGCGAGATCAGCGCGTTCACGGCCATGTTCGCGAATGCCAGAGCCGTGGTCACCCACGGGCGCTGGATGCTGAAGAACGTCCGGCTGAACAGCAGGCTCGCGCCCTGCGCGGGCAGCGACAGCGCCCACCAGAACATGCCCTGCGACACGAGATGCGTGGCCGAGGCGCCGAACTCGCCGCGCTCGTACACGAGGCGCGTGATCGGCGTGGCCAGCACCATCATGATCACCGCCGACGGGATCAGCGTGAGCAGCACCTGGCGCGTGCCGTTGGCCATCGTGCGGCGCAGCCCGTTGATGTCCCCGCGTGTGGCCAGCCGCGACATCGTGGGGAAGATCACCGTCGCGATCGCGATGCTGAACAGGCCCTGCGGCAACTGGTAGATGCGGAACGCCTTGTCGATCGCCGCCGGCACCTCGGAGTTCACCAGCGTGCCGAAGAACGAGTTGATCAGCGCGTCGAAGTTGATCATCCCGAGCGCGATCGTCACCGGGAACATCAGCTTCAGCACGCGCCAGACGTGCTCGTTTCGCCAGTCGAACTTGAGCGCGAACGGCACCCCCTTCGCGAACAGCCACGGCAGGGGCAGCACGAACTGCACCACCGTGGCGGCCAGCACGCCGATCGCGTAGGCATACACCTGCTGGTCGCCGTCGAACACCGGCGTGAGAAAGACCAGGCAGCCGATGATGATCAGGTTCCACACCACCGGCGTGAGCGCCGGGACGCTGAAGTGCTCGAACGAGTTCAGCATCCCCACCACCAGCCCTGTCAGAGCGAGCAGCAGGACGACCGGGAACATGATCTTCGCCAGCTCGATCGTCAGGTGACGGAGCTCCGGGTTGTCGTTGAAGCCCGGCGTGACCAGCGACATGATCGGCCCCGCCGCGAACATGAAGATCAGCGTGAGGGTGCCGAGCACCGCCACGATCAGGCTGAACAGGCTCCACGCGACCGTCAGCGCCTCCTTCCGGCGGCCCTTCTCGAGCAGCTCGGTGAACACGGGCACGAACGCGGCCTGGAGCGCGGCGTCCGCGAACAGCGCGCGCATCAGGTTCGGCACCTGGAACGCGACCGTGAAGGCCGACATCGGGCCGGTGACGCCGAACTTGCTCGCGGCCACGATCTCGCGGATGAGCCCGGCCACGCGCGACAGGCCCGTGGCAGCCGAGAAGAAGACCGCGCTGATGGCAAGCCGCCGCCTGCGCGCCGCCGGCGCCTCCGGCGCGGCGGGCGTCTCGCCCGTCTCCTCCGGGGCGGCGGGAACATCTCTTCGCGGGCGCGTGCCGAGGCCGCGCCCACCCGCGGCCGCTGTGCGCGGCGGCAGCCGAGCGTCGTCGTCGCGCGGCGGCTGGTCGCCCGGGCGCGATCGCCGGTCATCCTCCCGTGGCGGGAAATCCCCCGGGCGCGATCGCCGGTCGTCCTCCGGTGGCGGGAAATCCCCCGCGCGCGATCGCCGGTCATCCTCCCGTGGCAAGAAATCCCCCGGGCGCGATCGCCGGTCATCCTCCCGTGGCGGGAAATCCCCCGCGCGCGGGGGCGCATCCCGCCTGCGCGGAGGCGCGTCTCGCCTCTGCGACCGCGTGCCGCGCCTGCGCGGCGGCACGTCGCCTTCTCGCGACGTCACGTCGCGTCCCACCCCGACGTCACGTCGCTTCCTGATGCCCGCACCAGGTCGCTATAGTAGGCCGCCGCCGCGACGAGAAGTTGCGGCCATTGTTTGTCATGGCCAACATCGCCTCACAAGAGAAGCGCATCCACCGGGCGGAGCGGGAGCGGCTCGAGAACCGCCGCTACACCTCGTCGATCAAGACGTACTTCCGCCGCCTGGAGGCCGCGGTGGAGGCCGGCGACGCCGCCACCGCCGACACGGAGTACCGCGAGCTCGTCTCGCGCGTCGATCGTGCCGTGAAGCGCAAGGCCCTGCATCGCAACAACGGCGCGCACAAGAAGGCCCGCGCGGCGAAGCTGCGGGCGACGCTCGGCAACTAGCGCCGAGCGCCCTTTAGGCCGCTGCAGCCCGCGTCAGCGCTAGGCTGAACGCCGTGTCCTCGTCGAACCCGCCGCTGCCGCCGCCGCGCAGCTCCACCTCCAGGTCCGCGAACTCGCAGATCGCCTTCTCGAGCGAGACGCGGTCCGCTCTCTTCGCCGCCGCCAGCGTCTTCTTGACCGCCCAGCGCGGCACGCCGAGCGCCTCGCCCACCTTCTGCTCGGGCACGCCGCGCTCCAGCATCGACGCCGCCGCATGCACCTCGCGCAGCCGCCGCGTGATCGCGAACATGAGCTTCGAGCCGTGCTCACCCTTCTCGAGCAGGCGCTCGGCGATCGCGAGCGCGGCGCGCTGGTCGCCCGCCACCAGCGCATCGGCCAGGTCGAAGGCGCCGCGGGTGGCCTCGGCCGGCGCCAGCTCCTCCACCTCGTCGGCGGACAGCGATCCCTCGGGGTGCGCCGCGATCGCAAGCTTCTCCACCTCGCGCGCGAGGCGCTGCTGTCCGGTACCCACGCTGGCCACCAGCGCCTTCGCCGCCTCGGGATCGAGGCGCAGCCCCTCCTCGCGGGCGCGCTCCATCACCCACTTGGGCATCTCCCACGGCTTCGGCGAGTCGTAGGAGCGGACCTCTCCTCCGGCCTTCTCGGCGGCCTTCGTCAGCTTCGCCTGCGCCTTGCCGCGCGCGATCAGCACCAGCACGGTGTCGGGCGGCATGTCGCCGAGCGCCCGCTCGAGCGGCTCGAGCTCGCCCGCCTTCCAGGACTGCACCGAGTCCGCCAGCAGATAGCGGGTGCCGGTGGCGAACGTGAGCGTGGACAGTGCCGCGGACAGGTCGTCAGGGGTGGACTCGCGCGCGTCGAAGGTCTCGAGTGCGCCGGGACCGCCCTCCTGCTCGGCTCGCTTGCGCAGGCGCGCGCGCCAGGCGTCGATCTTCGCGTCGTCGTCGCCCGCGACCACGTAGATGGGCTTCAGCTCGGCCACCGCAGCCAGTCTACGAACCGCGGGCGACGCCAGTCCGGATCGTCATGTGGCCGTCGCTCACCGTGAGCTGCACGGTGCCGTCGCGGTCGGTTCTGTACACGTGCGGAACCTGGGCTCTCAAAGCCGCCAACGTCGATGGCCGCGGATGGCCGTAGAGGTTGTGGGCGCCCACCTCGATGGCCGCCACCTGCGGATGCAGCCTCTGCAGGAGCTGCGGCAGCCCCGGGTCGGCGCTGCCGTGATGCGGCACCTTCATCGCGTTGACGCGCGGCAGGTCGAGCGGCAGGAGCGACGGGCTCTCCGCGTCGGCCGAGAGGAACAGCCGGAAGCCGGCCTCGCTGACCACGGCCGCCACGGCCCGCTCGTTGGGATCGCCGGGCGGCGGGCCCGGCGGCCGCGGCGTGGGCCACAGGACCTGGATCTTCAGCCCCCCGGCGTGCAGCGTCTGGCCGGCCACGGCCTTGACACTCTCGACCCCGCGCCGGGCCGCCTCGGCCTCGAGCGCCCTGAAGGCCCGGTCTCGGGTGGCGTCGCCGCCGTCGAGGAACAGGTCCACCGGAAAGCGCTGGAGCACCTCCGCCAGCCCGCCCTGGTGGTCACGCGACTGGTGCGTGGCCACCACCACGCTGAGCCGCTTCACGCCGAGGTTGCGGATCAGCCGCGCCACCCGGGCCTCGGGCGGCCCCCCATCGAACAGGACCGCCGCGCCGCCGGCATCCTGGATCAGCGTGGCGTCCCCCTGGCCCACGTCGAGGAACGACACGGTGAGCGCGCCCGGCGAACCGGGCGGCGCCGTCAGCCGCCAGAGGACCACTCCCACGACCGCCGCGGCGCCCGCCGCGAGCGCCAGCCGCCGGGGACGGTAGAGCCGCCGCCACGCCGCCCCGGCCGCGAGCCGGTGCGGCTCGAGCCGCCGGCCCGCGCGACGGACCCACAGCGCCGTCGCCGCGATCAGCGCATACGCCACCGCCACTGCCGGCGCCGAGCGCAGCGGCAGCGCGAGCTGCCCGTGCGGCGCGTCGCCGAACCACCGCGCCAGCGCGCGGAGGTACGCGAGCAGGAGGCCGTCGAGCCAGCCCAGGGCGGTCGCCGTAGCCAGCGCCGGCCCGCCCAGCGCGCCGAGCGCCGCCTGAAGCATCCCGAGCCACATGACCGGCGCGACCGCCGGCAGCGCGAGAAGGTTCGCCGGGAGCGACACGAGCTGGACCGCGCCGAAGTGGTACGCCAGCAGCGGCGCGGTGGCCACCGTCGCGGCCACGGTGATCGCCGCGCCCTCCGCCAGGGGTCGTGGAAGACCGCCGAGCTGACCGCGCAGCGGCGAAGCCAGGGCGGCGATGCCCGCCACCGCGGCAAACGAGAGCTGCCAGCCGGGATCCCCCGCCACACGTGGGTTCAGGAGCAGGGTGGCGGCGGCCGCCAGCAGCAGCGCGTAGGAACGCGAGCCTGCCCGCCCGGCGCCGGTGGCCGCCAAACCGGCGGCGCCCATGACACCCGCCCGCTGGAGCGATGGGCCCGCCCCCGCGAGCGGCACGTACAGCGCGACCAGTGCGCCCACGCCGAGCAGCCGCCCGCGCACGCCGAGGCCGGCCAGCGAGAGGAGCGGCAGCGCGAGCGCGGCCAGCAGCATCACGTTCTGGCCGGACACCGCGAGCAGGTGACCGAGCCCCGAGCGACGGAAGTCGTCGCGCACCTCGGTCGGGATCTGCTGGTCCTCGCCCAGCACCATTCCGGCGAGCAGCTGGTCGTCCGCCTCGCCGAGTCCCGCCGCCACGCCGCGCTCGGACCGTGCCCTCAGCCAATCGACGACGCCCGCCACCCCACCGCGCCGCCGGCCCGTGGCCCGCACGCGGTCCAGTGCCAGCTCGAAGCGGATGCCGCGACGACGCAGATACGCCGGATAGTCGAACGAGTCGCCCACACTGCGCTTCGGCGGCTCCGCGCTGCCCGTCAGCTCGAGCTCCGTGCCCGGCGGGATGCCCGCCGGCCAGGCGACGCCGTCCGACACTGCCAGCAGACGGGCGCCGCGGGCAGGTCCCGATACGAGCTGGACCTCGGCCGACGATCCGAACGAGCCGAAGCGCGGCCGCTCGAGCAGATACGCGCGCTCCGCCACGACGCCGCCCGCGTGCAGCGCCCGCTGCGGCGCGTCGATGGTGTGGAGCCGGGCCGCCCCCACGGCCCAGCCCGCCACCACCAGTACCCCTGCCAGGACTCCCAGCTCCGCCGCCCTCAGCGCGGCGAGAAAGATGCCTACCACGAGGGCGGCGAGCGTCGCGGCGAACAGGGGTGCCCCGCAACACCCAAGCCCGCCCGCAAACGCCGCCAGCCCTACGTGGTATGGCTTCCTGCGCGGTCCCACCCACGCAGCTTGCGCCCCCCAGCGCGACGCCTCTAGACGCTTCCCCTACCTGTCTGCGTCAAGAGCGTCGAAAAGTCTTTGCACTTCTCTCCTACGCGGCCCGCAACAGCTCCACGGGCCGCTCCGCGCAACGCACCGCCGTGCACGAGTGCGCATGAATTCCGCGCGGCTCTCCCTGCCTATAGCTCAGGAGGATGCGGTCACCCGGGCGAAAAGACGCGTGGCAAATTCCACAGCACAAATGGGCATAGCGACTTCCACGCTCGACCAAGAGCATCCCATCCTCCTTGTTCAGTCCGCCCGGGCCCACCAGCTCCGGGCGTAGGTGTTGTGCCGTCGGGGGACTTCCCTGCCCCCCTTCGGCGAACTTCCCTGCCGATCTACCGCCGTCCCTAGTTTGGAGTACTCGCTTTATCCCCCTGGCGCGGAACGGATAAACCACCCACCCGCACAACTTCTTCGAAGGTTCTGGCGGGCGGCTGATCTGGGCGACGCAGCCTCCTTGGAGCCAGGCCAATGCCACCCGCATTGGCCGCGTCCCGCGCCCCGCGTCGCTGATCCGGCGCACCAGAACCAGCCGTGTCCGGTCAGGGGCGCAGGGCTTTGCGCAGGGTCTCGAACCGCTTGTCGCCGATGCCCGAGACCTGCTTCAGCTCGTCGATCGAGCGAAAGCCGCCGTGCGTGTCGCGGTACTCGATGATGCGCCCGGCCAACGCCGGACCGATGCCGTCGATCGTCTCGAGCTGAGCCTCGCTCGCGGTGGACAGGCTGATCGCGCCGCCGGCGCCAGGCGACCCGCCGGCCCCACCCGTGGCGCCGGCCGGCGCGGTGCTTGCGGCCCCGGGCGACCCGTGCGCGGGCACGATCACCTGCTGGCCATCCGCAAGTGGCGCGGCCAGGTTCACGCCGGTCCGTTCCGCTCGCCGCGACAGTCCACCGGCACTCTCGACCGCCGCGGCCACTCGTGAGCCGGCGGGCAGCCGGTAGAGCCCGGGTCTTCGAACGGCGCCCGCCACGTCGACGTAGAGCTCGCCCCCCGCCGGAGCCGAGCCCCCGGCGACGGGGCCGGTGGCTCCGGCCGAACCGGCGCCGCTGGTCCCAACCGCGGCAACCGCCGGCTCCTCCAGCGACACGCTCGCACCGCTCGACCCGTGCGAGTGCAATCGCAGCGCAACGGCGATCACGAGCAGCGCAACCGCCGCGTACGCCACCAGCCGTCCCTTGTCGACGTCCTCCAACACACGCGCGAGGCTATGGAGGGACGTGTTACGGATCCAGACGCGAGCGTGACGTTTTCGCGAACGGATCGAGACAATTCCGGCACAGTGGCCTCCACAACGCACCGTTACACAGCTCGCACCCACTGGAGCGGCGACACCGGCCTTGGCTGGGATCACTACGAGCGCGCCCACGAGGCGGAGGCGGCACCCGCCACGCAGAAGCTCACGGTGACCACGGGCGAGTCGAAGGGCGACCCGTCACAGCTCAACCCGGAGCAGCTCGTGGTGATGGCCGCGTCCTCGTGCCAGCTCCTCTGGTTCCTTCACGTTGCGTCGAAGGCGCGCGTCGAGGTGATCGAGTACGAGGACGACGCCGACGCGGAGATGCCCGAGGACGACCGGCCCGTCCGGCTCACCCGCATCACCCTGCGCCCGCGCATAGTCGTCAAGCCGGGCCCGACCGAGGAGCGGGTCAAGCACCTCGTGCACGTCGCCCACGAGGAGTGCTACATCGCGAACAGCCTCAAGACCGAGGTTCTGATCGAGCCGACGGTCGAATTCGCGAGCGTCCAGTAGGCGCGTCGGAATCTCACGCGCGCGCGGGGGCCTGCCGATGAGGTGAAGGCCCATGCGCTCGAGGGTCATTTCCGCATTCCTTGCCGCGGCCGCGTTCGTGGCCGTTGTCGCGCCTGCCCAGGCCGGCCAGGAGACGCTTCAGCCGCTGCGCGCGGTGACGGTCCCCATCGGCCCGTTCACGCCGCCGGTGCGCGACGCCGTCCTCTCACATGCCCTGACCCCGGCCGGCGTCAAGGCTCGCGCCGCCGCCGCGGCGCGCTACAGCACACGCGACGGTACCTCGATCCCGGTGCAGGTCTCCCCCTCCTACAAGGCCAGCACGAGCGTCATCCAGAGCTATGTGACCTACCTCGGCAGCCTCATGCACGGTGACGAGCTGCGCTCGCTGCACGTGTACATCGCGCCGCCCAAGCAGATCACGAGCACGTTCTGCGGCGCCGGCGCGCTCGCCTGCTACGAGGGGGACAACCAGACCATGTACGTGCCGGGCGCGCAGCAGCAGAGCAACCCGCCGCTCCAGTTCCTGATCGCTCACGAGTACGGCCACCACATCGAGATCAGCCGCTCGAACGCGCCGTGGAGCGCCTACGACACGGGCACGAAGAACTGGTTCACCTACGAGCAGGTCTGCACGCGCACGCGCGACCGCAAGCTCGGCACCAATTACTGGAACGACCCGAGCGAGGGCTTCGCCGAGGCGTACGCGGACTCGCAGTACCCCGGCGTCGCCTTCCCGTACAGCACGCTGATGCTGCCCGATCAGGGCGCCTACAACGCGATTCGCAGGGACGTGCTCCAGCCCTGGATCGGCCCGCACGCCGTGCCGTTCAGCGGCAGCCTCTCCGCCGGCCGCGGGGCCAGCCAGAGCTTCCAGCTCCCCACCCCCCTCGACGGGACCGCGACGTTCACGCTGTCGCCGCCGGCGAAGGCCGACTACCGGCTGACCGTGACCGCCGGCAGGCAGACGCTTGCGAAGGGCGCCAAGGGCACGACGACGGTCAGAACGCTCTGCGGCGTCCGCTCGGTCACGCTGCAGGTCACGCGGGTGAACGGGGGCAGCGGCGCCTTCGGTCTCGTCGCGAACGTCCCTTAGGGGCCTAGCGGACCTCGAAACCGGTCAGTCCCTCCGGGTCCTCATCGAGAACCTCCAGATCCGAGACCTCGGCCGAGCGCGGGCCCTCGCGCGAATACTCGACGAGCGACTCGACGGCGTCCGGCTCGCCCTCGAAGACCGCCTCCACCGCGCCGTCCGATCGGTTGCTGACCCAGCCGGATACGCCGCGCGACTGGGCCCGCCGGCGGACGCTGTCGCGGAAGAACACGCCCTGAACGCGCCCCCGCGCCACGACTCGCCGCCGGATCACCGCTCGACCACCACTCGCACGGTCTCGAGGCGGCGGTCGCTGGCGCCGCGAAGGCTGCCGCCCTGCTCGAGCGTGCTCTGGATGTAGTCGAGCGTCGGTGCCGTGAGGCGCTCGCCCGGCAGCACGTTGGGGATGCCGGGCGGATACGCCGCCAGCGACTCCGCGGCGATCCGGCCGACCGCCTCGCGGAACCGCACGACCTCCTGCGGGCCGAGAAACGCCTCGCGCGGGCTCATCGCCAGCTCGCCCCAAGGAGGCGGCGGGGCGAACTGAGCGGCGCCCCTCCCGTCTGGATCGGGCAGGCTCTGCACCGCCCGCCGCAGCGCGGACACGAGGAGCTCGGCCTCCTCGGCGACCGGCTCGGCAATGCCGAAGACCGCGACGATCACGTTCTGACCGAACAGCTCCAGGTTCACATCGTCGTGCTCGAGCAGGAGGCGGGCGATCTCGTAGCCGCTGGCGCCTGTGCCGCGCACGTCGATCGACAGCCGCAAGGGGTCGTAGGCGAACACTCCGGAGCGTCCCGCGATCCGCTCGTCGAGCACGTCCAGGCCGGGGATCTCGCGCACGGCGGCGCGCGTGTCCGCAAGCGCCCGCAGCGTCTCCGTCAACACCACGCGCCCGCGGACGACGGCGTTGCGCCGGGCGGCGTCGAGCGAGCCCGCCAGGAGCGAGTTCGGGCTGGTGGACTCGACCAGGGTCACGCAGCGGTCGATCACCGCTTCGTCGAGCCGGGCGCCGTGCCCCAGGTGGAGCATCGCCGACTGGGTGAGGCTCCCCAGGATCTTGTGCGTGCTCGAGATGACGAGGTCGGCGCCGAGCGACAGGGCGTGCGCCGGCAGGTCCGGGTGGAATGCCATGTGCGCGCCCCACGCCTCGTCGACCACGAGCGGGATGCCACGGGCGTGGGCCACCTCCGCGAGGGTCGCCACATCGGCCACCGCCCCGAAGTAGGTGGGCGAGACCACCTGCGCCGCCACGGCGTCCGGCGTCAGCTCGAGCGCTGCGTCCAGCGACTCGGGGGTGAGGCAGTGGGCGATCAGCAGCTCCGGGTCGAGCTCCGGCGCCACGAAGGTTGGCCGCAGCCCCGCGAGCACCGCGCCGTCGATCGTGCTCGAGTGGACGTTGCGCTGCACCACCACCTCGCGCCCGGCGTGCGCCAGCGCGAGGCACGCAACGTGGTTGCCCTGCGACGCGCCGTTGATGAGAAACCAGCTCCGCTTCGCGCCCCAGGCCTCGGCGGCCAGCTCCTGCGCCTGCTGGAACGGCGTGGGCTCCGGGCCCGCGTCGATGCCCGGCATGAGCGCCGGGATGTCGATGGCGAGCGCCTCCCCGAGAGCCTCACGCAGCTCCGGGTCGGCGCCCGGCCCGCCCTTGTGGCCGGGCACGTGGAAGCGTCCCGGCTCGCGGGCGGCGTAGGCGCGAAGGGCGTCGAAGTACGGCGCCTCCTCGGGCGGGAGATCGTGCGGAGGCATCCCGCGAGTCTAAAGAGCGCTCAGCGAAGGCCCAGGGCCAGGTCGACCGCCTCGCGCGGGTCGCGCGCCTCCTTCAGCGGCCGTCCAGCGAGCTCCCAGCTGCCGATGCCAACGACCGGCGTGCCGCTCTTCAGCGCGAGCGCGATCTCGGACAGAGTTCCGTAGCCGCCGCCCACGGCGATCAGCACATCTGCCGCACGCACCACGAGCGCGTTGCGCGCCTCGCCGAGCCCCGTGGCTATTGCGATGTCCACGTGGTCGTTCGCCGCCGCGCGGTCGCGCCCGGGCAGGATCCCGACCGTGGAGCCGCCGGCCTCCTTCGCGCCGCGGCAGGCCGCCTCCATCACGCCGCCGAGACCGCCGCACACGAGCACCGCGCCGCGCTCGGCCAGCAGGCGCCCGACCTCCTCCGCCGCGGCGGCCTCCTCCCTGCTCGCCTCGCCGGCGCCGACCACGGCCACGTACGGCTGCATGACCGTGGTTGGTACTACAACGCGGCGATCGTCGCGGGCGGCAGCGGCTTGCTGAACAGGTAGCCCTGACCCAGCGGGCAGTTGTGCGCCACGAGGAACTCGAGCTGAGCGGGCGTCTCGATGCCCTCCGCGACCGCCTTCATGCCGAGGTTCTCGGCGAGCTGGATGATGGCGGTGACCACCGTTGCAGCGGTCCGGTCGCCGGGCAGCCCGGCGACGAACGAGCGGTCGATCTTCAGATGGTCGACCGGCATCTCGCCCAACCGCGCGAGCGAGGAATGCCCCGCGCCGAAGTCGTCGATCGCCAGACCGAAGCCCAGCGAGCGCAGCTCGTCGAGGATCCCGATCGTGCGCTCCGCGTCCATCATCGCGGTGGTCTCGGTGACCTCGACCACCAGCCGGTCGTGGGGCACGCCGGCGCGGTCCGCGTCCTCGATCAGCCGGTCCACCAGCTCCGGCTCGCGCAGATCGTGGAGAGTCAGATTGAACGCCACGTCGACCCGCCAGCCCTGGTCCATCCACTCGCGCGACTGGCGGCAGACCTCGGCGGCGACCCAGTCGGCGATCGGCTGCGTCAGCCCCATCTCCTCGGCGATCGGAATGAACTCGCCTGGCGGCAGCATCCCGCGTTCGGGGTCGCACCAGCGCACCAGCGCCTCCACCCCCACCATGTGGTCGCGCACCGTGCCGGGCCCGCTCGTCCCCGCTGACTGCAGGTCCACGAGCGGCTGATAGTGGAGCACGAGCTCGCTCCGCTGAACGGCGCCGCGCAGCTTGGTGCCGAACGCGAGCCGCTCTATTCCTCCCGGGGCCTCGCCCGCGAAGACCCGCCACGGCCGCCAGCCGTCACGGCGCGCCTCCCGCATGGCCACGGCGGCATGGTCCACCAGCGAGCTCACATCGGGACCGTCGACGGGGAACAGCGCGATCCCGATGCTCGCGCCGAGCATCGGCTCCGCGCTGAGGATCGAGAACGGATGGGAGAACCTCTCCTGCACCCTGACGGCGAGCGACGCCGCCTCCTCCCCCTGGCCGATCGGAAGGTCCGAGGCGACCAGCACGAATTCCTCGGCGCCGTAGCGCCCCACGAGGTGCGCGGTCCCCGCGACCTCCCGCAGGCGCGCCGCCACCTGCCGCATCAGGTCGTCGCAGGCGGCGTGACCGAGGCTCTCCTTCACGAGTGCGAGGTCGTCCAGGCCCACGAACAGGAGGCCCACACCCGTTCCGTTGCGCTGCGCGCGTTCCAGCGCGAGCTCCACGAGCGTCTCGAGGAACTCCCGGTTCGGCAGGTCGGTGACGCGGTCGTAGCTCTGCAGGTACGCGACCTGCTGCTCGGCGCGGTGGCGGCTCGTTATGTCGTTGACGAGGACGAGGAACACCGGCTCGCCGCTCGAATCGAGCAGACCGGTCTGGAGCTCAACCGGAAACGTCGTGCCGTCCTTGCGCCGGTAGACGGTCTCCGCCTTGATCTGCTCTCCGCTGACTGTGCGCTCGCAGAACGCCCTGAACTCCTCCTGGCTCACCGTGGTGTCCACGTCGAGCACGTGCAGGGCGAGCAGCTCGTCGCGGCTGTAACCGAGCAGCCGCGCGCCGCGCTCGTTGGCGTCGAGCACGTTGCCGTCGGTGTCGAAGACGTAGAAGCCGTCGGCGCTGTGCTCCACAAGCCGCCGGAAGCGGCGCTCCCGGTGCGCGATGGCGCGCTCGGCGCGCAGGCGGCCAGAGCAGTGCAGGTGGTGCTGGCGCGCGCTCTCGGTGAGCTCCCGCTCCATGACCGCCGGCAGGCGGTCGAACCATTCGGCGGAGAGGACGTCGCGGGCGCCGGCGCGCATGAACGCCACGGCGCGCTCCGCCTGGACCGAACGCGCGACGATGATCACGCGGACGTCCTGATGCCGCGAGCACAGCCGCTGCAGCTGCTCCGGCTCGAGCCGCATCTCGTCGGCGTCCACCACCAGCACTTCGGATGAGCCCCTGCGGGCTCGCTCGTACAGCTCGACCGGGTCGACCAGCACGGTGAGACCTTCAGCAAGCAAAGCTTCCCCCTGCCACTCGCTTCCGGTAAAGACTACGAAACCGGACTTTCCGGCGATTCAGCCCAGCACGAAGTTCACGAGCTTGCCCGGCACCACCACGGTCTTCACGATCGGCCGGCCGTCCAGGTGGGCGGTGACCTTCTCGGACGCGCGGGCGCGCTCCACGTGCTCCTCGTCGGACGCGCCGGAGGGCACAGACACCCGATCGCGCAGCTTGCCGTTCACCTGAACCACCACCACCGCCTGGTCAGTGGCGAGCAGGGCCGGATCGGCCTGCGGCCAGGGCTCCTCCCAGACGCGCCGGCCGGTCATCTGCTCGTAGACCTCGGATCCCAGGTGGGGAGCGAAGGGGAAGATCATCGAGCCCGCGGTGGCCGTGGCGAAGCGGAGCTGTGAACGGCCCTCGGGCGTCTGCATCATGTCCTGCTTGTCGCGGTAGGCGTCGTTCACCAGCTCGATGACCGCCGCTATCGCGGTGTTGAACGCGAAGCGCTGGCCCAGATCGGCGGTGACCTTCTGGATCGCCCAGTGGGCCTTGCGCAGCAGCGGTGTCGGGTCGCCCTGCGGGGCGTCGGACTCCTCGGTCCCCTCCGCCACCTCGGCCGAGAGCCGCCAGAGCCGGGAGAGGAAGCGGTGGATCCCGCCCACCCCGTCGTCCGACCAGTCCACGTCCTGGTCGGGCGGACCGACGTAGAGGATGTAGCAGCGGGCGGTGTCCGCGCCGTAGCGCTCCACGTATTCCCGCGGTGAGACCGTGTTGCCGCGCGACTTGGACATCTTCGCCCCGTCGCGGGTGATCATGCCCTG
>DATNBJ010000411.1:0-2874 GCA_035572055.1 Thermoleophilaceae bacterium
CTGCCGCCCCGTGGCCGAACAGCGGTTGTGGGCGCCATGGCGCATGGAGTACATAAAGGGACCGAAGACGGGCGAGTGCATCTTCTGCACCAAGCCGGAGCTCGGTGACGACGAGGCGGCCCTTATCGTGCACCGGGGCGAGCACTGCTTCGTGATCCTCAACGCCTACCCGTACAACAATGGCCACGTGATGGTCGCTCCCTACGCGCACGAGCCCTCGATCGAGGCGCTGGACGACCCCGCGCTGCTCGAGATGATGACCCTGGCGAAGCGCTCGCTCGGGGTCCTGCGCGACGAGTACGCGCCCGAGGGCTTCAACCTCGGCATCAACCAGGGCAAGGTGGCGGGCGCCGGCGTGGAGGACCACGCGCACCTGCACGTGGTGCCGCGCTGGGGCGCGGACACCAACTTCATGCCGGTGATCGGGGACACGCGCGTGCTGCCGCAGGTGCTATCCGACTCCTGGAAGGCGCTCAGCGCGAGGTTTGCCGATGGCGGTTGATCCCGGGATCTTCAAGGCCTACGACGTCCGCGGCCTGTACGGCGAGCAGATTGACGCGGACGTGGCGTACCAGGTGGGCCGCGCGTTCGCCAAGGTGATCGCCGGCTTCGAGGGCGCGCCGGCCGGCAGCCTCACGCTTGCGGTGGGCCGCGACATGCGCCTCACCGCGCCCGAGCTCGCGGCCCGCTACATCGACGGCATCCGCGACGAGGGCGCGAGCGTGATCGACATCGGCCAGGTGGGCACCGAGATGCTCTATTTCACGGTCGGCTCCCGCGACCTGCCGGGCGGGCTGATGTGCACCGCCTCGCACAACCCGCCGGCGTACACCGGGGCGAAGCTCGTGAAGCGCGGCGCGCTGGCGCTGTCGGGCGACTCGGGCATCGGCGAGATCAAGGAGATGGTGGAGGCCGGCGATCCCGGTCCGCCCGTTGAGCAGCGGGGCGAGCTGACCCAGGAGGACGTGAGCGCGGACTTCCAGGCGGCGGTGACCAAGTTCATCGACCCCACCAAGGTGAAGGCCGGCAAGGTCGTGCTCGACGGGGGCAACGGGATGGCCGGCCCGATGGTCGGGCCGATCCTCGACACGCTCGACATCGAGCAGGTGCAGACGTACTGGACGCCGGACGGCAACTTCCCCGACCACGAGCCCAACCCCCTGCTGCCCGAGAACCGCCGCTTCATCGTGAAGAAGGTTCTTTCCGAAGGGGCCGAGCTCGGTATAGCGTGGGACGGTGACGCCGACCGCTGCTTCTTCATCGACGACACCGGCGAGTTCGTGGACGGTGACTTCCTCACCGCCCTGCAGGCCGAGTCGGTGCTCGCGAAGGACCCGGGCGCGACGATCCTCTACGACGTGCGCGCCAGCCGGGCGGTTCGGGACGTGGTGGAGCGCGCCGGCGGCAGGGCCGAGGTGAATCGCGTGGGCCACGCCTTCTTCAAGACCCGGATGCGCAAGGAAGGCGCAGCTTTCGGCGGCGAAGTCTCGGGCCATTACTACTACCGGGACTTCTACTGCGCCGACTCTGGCACCATTCCCGCCCTGCTCATTCTTGAGCTGCTGTCGGTGAAGGGAAAGCGGATGAGCGAGTTGCTCGCGCCCCTGCGCGAGAACTACTTCATCTCAGGGGAGATCAACTCCGAAGTGGCAGACCAGGAAGGGAAGATGAGGCAGATCGCCGAGCGCTATTCGGATGGCGAGGTGAGCTGGCTCGATGGGGTCTCCGTGGACTACGAGGACTGGCACTTCAACGTGCGGCCCTCGAACACGGAGCCACTGCTTCGACTCAATCTGGAATCACTCGTTTCTCGCGACCACATGGAGGTGAAGCGCGACGAGGTGCTGGGACTGATTCGGACCTAGCCGACGTTCGCCGTACGGATGTTGACGAAGCTTCGCTACGCATGGATTGCTGCCGCGTTGACGCTCGCGATCGCGCCGAGCGCGCGCGCCGGCGCGCCGGACATGTTCTACGGCGTGAACGCCCAGACCGTGTTCGACAACTCGAGCTCGACCTGGGGCGCGCAGCTCGCCGCGATGACCGCCGGCGGCATCCAGCTCGTCCGCTACGACGCGCGCTGGCAGAACGTGGAGCCGAACGCCCCGTCGGGCGGGCACCACAGCTACAACTGGGGCCAGTTCGACTCGATCGTCACGGCGCTCGCCCAGCACAACCTGCGCTGGTACCCGATCATCGACTACTCCACGAACTGGGCCGGCGTGACCCGCGGCGACTCCAACTCGGAAGTCGCGCAGAACCACGTCGCCGACTTCGCCACCTACGCGAACGTCTTCGCCCAGCGCTACGGCCGCGGCGGCGCTTTCTGGAAGTCGCACTCCAGCCTCCCCCAGCTCCCGGTGCTCCAGTACGAGATCTGGAACGAGGAGAACGCCAACCTCTTCTACCACCCGCAGGCGAACGCGCCCGAGCACTTCGCCGACCTGTACATGGCCGCGCGCGCCGCGATCAAGCCGGTGGACCCGCAGGCGGAGGTGGTCGTGGGCGGACTCGCGCTCGGCACCGGCGGCGGCGGCGTGGACGAGAACACCTTCCTCCAGCGCATGGTCGCCCACCGCCCCGACATGAAGGGCAACACCGACGCGGTCGCGCTGCACCCCTACCAGGCGAACCTCGTGAACACCGAGATGCGCATCGCCGGCTTCCGGGCGACCGTGGACGCGCTGCTCGGTGCGAGGGTGCCGCTCGAGATCACGGAGGTCGGCTGGGCGAGCACCTCCACCGCCGAGCCGCAGCGCGCCGACTACCTGGCCGCGCTGGCCGACCAGCTCCCCCGCTCCGACTGCAACATCACGCGCCTGATCCCCTATAGCTGGACGAGCGCCGAGCAGAACCGCTCGCGCACCGACGACT
>DATNBJ010000412.1:0-3980 GCA_035572055.1 Thermoleophilaceae bacterium
GCGAATCCAGCACTTCGGCGGCGCTGATTGAGGTGGGCGCGTCCGCGCCTGAGGACGGTGGTCAACTTGAGAATCCTTTCTCGGGGTGAGTCTCTACGAAACGTAGACTCCACATTTCGTAGAGATAACATACGATGCCCCCAAATGGCAAACGGACGGGCAAGGAAGCCGGCCGCGAAGGGCGATCTGCAAGCCGAGGTGATGGCGGCGCTTTGGCGGCTCGGCGAGGCGAAGGTCGACGACGTTCGCGCGGAGCTCTCTTCGGACCTCGCGTACACCACGGTCCACACCGTTCTGAAGCGGCTGATGGATCGCGGGCTTGTCGAGCGGGTCACCGACGAGCGCGGCCTCGTCTACAACGCACGCCTCGACGAGGCCGAGTACCTGGCCAGCACGTTCAGCGACCGGCTGATCGCCACCTCTCCCGCCGTCCGCCGCGAGGCTCTCGCCAACCTGGTCGACCGGTTGGACGCCGGCGAGCTCGAGGAAGTGGCTCGCTACGCAAACCGCATGCGCCGCGAGCGAAGCGACCTCTGATGGCCCCAGAGATCCTCGTCATCGCGCTGCTCGCACTCACCCTTGCGGCGCCTCACGTGCTGCCGCTCGAGCGGGTGGCTCCGTCGAGCGCCGCCGCAGTGTGGTTCCTCGCGCTCTGCCTGCGCGCGGTCACCGCGGTCGGCGCGGCGTTCTACTTCCTGACCTACTTCCCCCAGACCGACCGCTTCGTCGCCCTCAGCGACTGGTGCTTCCACCACAACGTGCTGTCCATTCAGGTGCACCTGCCGGGGACGCTGGTCGTGCGCGCGGCCACGGTTGTCCCCTCCCTGCTGCTTGCGGCGTCGGTTCTCGCGGGCGCCTCGCTGCTCCTGAGAGCCAGGCTCTATGCGCGCAGGCTCGTGGAGGGCCGCGCCATCGGCGACGGCCCGATGGGCAGCACGGTGCTGGACACCGACGAGCTCGTCGTGGCGGTCACGCGCTCCGGGCCGGCTCGCCTGCTCGTCTCGGGCGCCGCGCTCAGCGAGCTCGACAGCGAGGAGCTGGCCGCGGGCCTGCACCACGAGCTGGGACACCTGCGGCGCGCGCACCGCCCGCTGCTCCTCGCTGCTGCGTGGCTGCGGGCGCTCTGCCGCTGGCAACCGGGTGCCGCTGCCGCGTACCGCGGGCTCTGCTTCAGCCTCGAGCGGGACGCCGACGAGTACGCCCTCGACCAGACCCGCAATCCCCTCGCGCTGGCCAGCGCGATCTGCAAGACCGCGACCGCCCGGTCCTCCGCGGCGCCGCTCGTGGGCCTGCAGGGCCGCACCCGGGTGGGGCTGCGGCTCGAGTACCTACTTGCCGGTGGGCGCCAACGGGCCAGCCTCGAGCTCGAGCGGGGCGTGCGCGTGCTCGCCATCGCGATGCTGTCGCTAACCCTGTCCGTGGCCACGTCAGGGCCGGGCTTCGCGCTCGCGCGCGGCATCACCGTGCCGGGCCTGCCCAGCGCGTCAAGCCTGCACTGCTAGGCGGCGGGCCACTCGGGCAGGCCGAGCGCGTGCTCCTGCAGGTCGATCGCCGCCTGGGCGACCTGCGCCTCGCCGCCGCGCACCGCGATCAGCGACACGCTGAACGGCATCTCGCCCTTGCCTCCGGGCACGGGCAGGGCCGCGACGGGGAAGCCGGTCATGTCCCACTCGACCGTGAGGGCGATCAGCGGGTCGCCGGCGCCGCCCGCGTGACCCGGGTCGTAGCCCTCGCCGCGCTCGGGCGCGCCGATCGGGACCGTGAGCTCGAGGATGAGGTCGGCGCCGTGCTCGGCGAGCCAGCCCTCCCAGACGGCGGCGGCCTGCGCGCGCCGCGCCTGGGTGGCGATGTAGGCCTGCGCGTCGGTGAAGTTCTGACTCGCGTCCACGAGCTCGAGGATCGCGGGGCGGTAGCTGTCGCGCAGCTCGGCGAACTGCGCGTGGTAGGCCCAGACCTCCGGCAGGAACGTCCAGTTGAGGTCGTCCCAGGTGAGGAACCTCGGGGCCGGATGCTCGACGATCCGCGCGCCGAGCTCCTCACAGGCCCTGCGTGCGCGGTCGAGCGCGGCCGCCGGGCCGGGCTCCACCTCGGAATCGTGCGGACGGTCGTTCAGCGCGATCGTCAGGCCCGCGAGCGGCTTCGCTCCCGGCCGCGGCGTGGTGGGCAGCTGTCCCAGCGGCGCGGGCGGACCGGCCAGGCCGCTCGGCTCGGGGCCGTCCTCGGCGAGCGCGCTGAGCAGCGCGGCGCAGTCGGCCACCGTGCGCGCCATCGGGCCCACGTGGTCGAGGGTGGGCGCGAGCGGGATCACGCCGGTGATCGGCACGCGGCCGTGGGTCGGCTTGATCGTGCTGGTGCCGCACAGCGCGGACGGGATTCGGAGCGAGCCGCAGGTGTCGCTGCCGAGCGCGGCCGGGATCATGCCGGAGGCCAGCGCCGCTCCGGAGCCGCCGCTCGACCCGCCGGGCGACCTCGTTAGATCCCAGGGATTGCCCACCTGGTCGGTGGTCCCCCCCGCGGCGAACTCGTGCGTGTGGGTGTGGCCCACGAGCACCATGCCGCGGTCACGCAGGCGCTGCCAGGCAACTGCGTCGACGGCCGACACGTTGCCGTCGAGGACGTGGCTCGACGCGGTGAGCGGCAGACCCTCGACGCCGTACAGGTCCTTCAACGCGAGTGGAATTCCGCAGACCGTGGGAGCGGCGTCGCCCTCCGCGGCCAGGCGGGCATCCGCGGCGCGCGCCTGCTCGGCGGCGATCTCCGGGTAGAGCCGGGCCCACGCGTTCACGGCGTTCGGCGCGCCCTCGAAGCTCGGCTCGCCGTTGCGCTCGTCTATCCGCTGCCGGCAGGCCTCGAGGAGCTCCACCGCGGAGAGCCGGCGAGCCCTCAGCTCGGCGGCCGCCTGGAGCACGCTCAGGTCGGCGGGATGGGTCGGGGCCGCGACGTCCATGCGGGGAACCTACCTGCCGATGGCGCTCACGCGCCGGGCGACCTCGGAATCCACGTTCAGCGCGCTGAGGTTGTCCTCGATCTGTGCGGGCTTCGTGGCGCCGAACAGCACGGTGGCGACCGCGGGGTTCGCGAGCGCGAACGCGATCGCCAGCGCGGCCGGGCTCTCGCCAACCTCGGCGGCGAGCGCCCGGACCTCGCGGCCCAGCTCGAGCGCCCGCGCGAGCTCCGGATCGTCGATCTGCTCGGACGCGCGCCCGCTCCCGCCCTCGTCGTACTTGCCGGTGAGCACGCCGCCCATCAGCGAGAACGACGCGACCACGCTCGCGCCGGTGGCCTCGAGCGCCTCCCCCATCTCGGCGCTCTCCACCCAGTCGCGGCTGGTCAGGCTGTAGGGAAGCTGAGCGCCGATCGGCTGCTGCACCCCCAGCTCGTCGGCGGCCCTGGCCGCCTCGAGCAGCGGGCCCGCCTCCCAGTTCACGATCGCCCACGCGCGCGCCTTGCCGGAGCTGATCAGCTCGCCCACCGCCTGCACCATGTCCGCGACCGCCAGGCCGTCCGGCGGCGGGTTCGCGTAGATCACGTCGATGTAGTCGAAGCGCATCCGCCCGAGCGAGCTCTCGAGCTCCTCGGCCGCGCTCTGATCCGGCCAGAACTCCCACCACAGCTTGTTGCAGAGCACGACCTCGTCGCGGTTCCAGCCGGACTCGCGGAACAGCTCGCCGAAGAGGATCTCCGAGTAGCCCGTGGGGATCGGCGCGGTGCCGGTCTCGTCGTCGTAGCGGGCGTCGTCGAGGAAGTTGATGCCGGCCTCGCGCGCGGCGCGCATGACGGCGACCCCGTCCTCCCGCGGGATCCGCTCAAACGTGCGCCAGGACCCGAGCGACAGTCGCGACACCTCGATCCGCGATGTGCCGAGACGGCGCGTCTGCATGCGGGATTGGTAGCAGGGTCAAATCAGCGAGCGTCGCCCCATAAGATCTTCCAGCGGTGAGCCGGGCGGTCGTCTTCTACCCAGAGGGGCTGCAGTTCCT
>DATNBJ010000413.1:0-10753 GCA_035572055.1 Thermoleophilaceae bacterium
GGGATGGTCTGGGGGCTGATGCACCCCGACGCCTGGGCCAGCACCGTGCTCTTCAACATCGGGATCATGCCCGGCTACCGCTGGCACAAGCGGGCGCGCCAGTGGCGCACCCCGGTGCTGGGTGAGCTGACGATGGCCTTCATCCCGCGCAGCGCCTGGCGGCGCGCGTTCCTCTCGGGACCTGGGCGCAAGCTGCCGGTCGAGTTCGTCGACGAGATGTACGACAACTTCGATCGCCGGACCCGCAAGGTCGTGCTGAAGCTCTACCGCGCCACGCCCGACCCGGGCGAGCGGGCCGACGATGTGGGCGCCGCGATCAAGGCGCTGAACAAGCCGGCGCTCGTGGTCTGGGGAATGGGCGACCAATTCGTGCTCGGCGAGTACGCGGAGCGCCAGCGCGAGTTCTTCGACGTGCAGGACGTGGTGAAGCTCGAGGACTCGGGACACTGGCCGTTCCGGGACAACCCGGAGGCCGCCTCAGCCGCGGTCCTGCCCTACCTCAGGGCGCAGTTGTCTCAGCAGCGGCAATAGACGCGGGCGCGCCCATGGCGTGGAAGCCGCCGTCGACGTGCAGGATCTCGCCGCTGATGCCGCGAGACCAGTCGGAGAGCAGGTAGCAGCAGGCCTTCGCCACGGGCTCGCGGTCCTCGGCGTCCCAGCCGAGCGGCGCCTGCGAGCCCCACATGTCCACGAGCTCGCGGAACCCCGGAATGCCCCGCGCCGCGAGCGTCTCGAGCGGGCCCGCCGACACCAGGTTCACGCGGACCCCGTGAGGTCCCAGGTCCCGGGCCAGATAGCGATTCACCGACTCGAGCGCCGCCTTCGCCACCCCCATCCAGTCATAGACCGGCCAGGCGACCGAAGCGTCGAAGTCGAGACCCACGATGCTGCCCTCGCCGTCGAAGAGCGGCAACAGCGCGGTGCCGAGCGACTTGAACGAGAAGGCGCTCGTCTGAAACGCGATCGCCGCGCTCTCGGCGGGCGTCGTGAGGAACTTGCCACCGAGGGCGTCCTCCGGCGCGAACGCGATCGCGTGCAGCGCGCCGTCGATGCCGCCCCAGCGCTCCTCCAGGTCGGAGGTGAGCTTCTCGAAGTGAGCCGGCTCGTTCACGTCCAGCTCGAGGATGTCCGGCGTCTGCGGCAGCCCCTTCGCCGAGCGCTCGGTGAGCCGCATCGGCCGGCCGAAGCTCGTGAGGACGATCTCGGCACCCGCGAGCTGCGCCTGCTCGGCCACCGCGTAGCCGATGCTCTCGCGCGTCACGACTCCGGTTATGAGGATCCGCTTGCCGCTGAGGATCACAGCGGCATCACGAGCTCGGACAGCTCGGCCGCCGGGACCGGCACGCGGCGCGAGAGGATCTCCACACGCGCGCGCAGCGCCGTGCGTTCACGCTGCGTGACCACCTTCCAGGTGCTCTCGATCAGTCCGTGGTCGTCGTCCACCTGCGTGACCGACTCGATCCGGCCCTCGACGTGGATCGTGTCGCCGATGTAGACCGGGTGCTTGAAGACCACGTCGGCCACCCGGCGAAGCGCCACCACGCGCTCGGGGTCGAGCGGCAGCAGCCCGATCGCGTATGACATGACCATCATCCCGTGCGCGATGCGCTCGCCGAAGCGGCTGCCGGCCGCCCAGGCGGCGTCGGTGTGCTGTGGGTGGAAGTCGCCGGTGAGGGTGGCGAAGGAGACCACGTCGGACTCGGTGATCGTGCGGCCGCGCGTGACGAACCGCTCGCCACCCTCCAGCTCGTCGAAGTCCAGGGCGAATGGGTTGCTCATGCCACCTCCTGGGTGGTCCGGATGCCGAAGTGCTGGCGCAGGGCGGCCACGCCCGCGCCCGCCGCGCGGCGGATGCCGGTGGTCGAGGGATGGAAGCCGTCGGCGCCGAAGTTCTCGCGCTCGCGCGCGCCCGGGTGGTCGGCGAACTCGAGGCAGACCACCTCGTGGCGGAGCGCCACCTCGCGCGTGGCCTCGTTCAGCCGGATCACGCCCTCCTCCACGCGCCTGCGCGAGCGCGGCCGGAGGTCCAGGTGGTTCGAGAGCTGGGGCGTGGTGGCTGTCATGAGGGCGACGTCGGGAAGCCGCTCGCGGAGCTTGCCGAAGATGTAGTCGAGCGACGTGGCGTGAGCCTCGATGTCCGGGCGGACGGACAGAAGCACGTCGTTGGCGCCGCACACCACGGTGACCAGGTCGGGATCGAGCCCGAGGCAGGGCGCGAGCTGCGCGCCCGCCACCTCCGCGGTGGTCACCCCCGCCTGGCCGAGGTTGTGGTACTCGAGCTCCGGGTTGGCCACCCGCAGCGCCTCAGCCAGGTAATCCGGCCAGCGGCCCTCGGAAGGGGTGCCCGGCGCTCCGGCGGTGAAGCTGTCGCCGAGGGCCACGTAGCGCTGCACGAGCCGCATCTCAGAGGGGGATGTTTCCACCGACGGGCGGCCTCCTCTCGCGATCCAGGGCGGTGAGCGCCCAGGCGAGGCGGTCGCGCGTCTCGTGCGGCTCGATCACCTCGTCGATGAAGCCCTCGCGGGCCGCGATCGAGGCGCTCAGGTGCTCCGCCGCGTAGTCGTCGGCGAGCGCGGCGCGAGCGGCCTCGGGGTCCTCGGCGGCCGCTATGTCGCGCCGCGCGATCACGCCGACCGCCTGGCCGGCACCCATCACTCCGATTTCGGCCCGGGGCCAGGCGAACGCCATGTCCGCCCCCAGATCGCGGGAGTTCATCGTGATGTAGGCGCCGCCAAACGCCTTGCGGAGAACGACGGTGAGCCGCGGCACGGTGGCCTCGGCGAATGCGTGCAGGAGCTTCGCGCCGTGGCGGATCACGCCGCCCGTCTCCTGCTTGGAGCCGGGCAGGAAGCCGGGCGCGTCCACCAGCACGACGAGCGGCACCCCGAACGAGTTGCAGGTGCGCACGAAGCGCGCCGCCTTCTGCGCCGCCTCGGAGTCGATCGTCCCGCCGAGATGGTGCGGCTGGTTGGCCACGATGCCCACCGAGCGCCCCTCGATGCGCGCGTAGCCGGTCACCATGTTGCGCGCCCAGCGCTCGGAGACCTCGAGCAGGCGGCCGCCGTCCACGATCCGCGCGATCACGTCGCGCACGTCGTAGACGCGGCGCGGCTCGATCGGTACGCAGGCGCTGGGGTCGCCGCCGATCGACGCGACCGAGTGACGCTCGGGTGGATGCTCGCTCGAGTTCTGCGGCAGGTACGAGAGCAGCTCGCGCACCAGGAAGATCGACTCCGCGTCGTCCTCCGCCACGAACTGGCAGACGCCGTTGCGCTCGTGCACCTTCGGGCCGCCGAGCTCCTCCGCGCTCACGCGCTCGCCCATCACCTCGGCCACCACGCCGGGGCCGGTGAGGAACATGCTCGCGCGCCTCGTCATCAGCACGAAGTCGGTGAGCGCGGGCGAGTACGAGCCGCCGCCGGCCGAAGTCCCGGCGATCACCGAGATCTGCGGCACCTGCCCTGACAGCGCCACGTTCTGGCGGAAGATCCGCCCGTAGCCGCCGAGCGCCGCCGTGCCCTCCTGCATGCGCGCGCCGCCCGACTCCACGAAGCCGATCACCGGCACGCGCGACCTGCCCGCGAGCTCGAGCACCCGCACGATCGAGTCCGCGTGCGCGGCGCCGAGCGAGCCGCCGGCAAAGCTGGCGTCCTGCGCGTAACAGAAGATCGGGCGCCCGTCGATCTCGCCGGCGCCGGCAACCACGCCGTCGCCCTCACGCGCCTTCTCCCCCATGCGCTTGGAGGTGACGGTCGTGCGGATCGTGCGCAGGCTCCCGACGTCGCAGAGCAGCTCGAGCCGCTCGTGCGCGGTCAGCGGCGGGTAGGTGGCCGCGGCCTCGGCGGCGGCCCGTGAGCGGGTCCGCCTGGCGGCGTCGCGGAGTATCGGCGTAACGGTCATGCGGCTATCACCAGCACGGCGTTGTGACCTCCGAATCCGAACGAGTTCGAGATCGCGACGGCGCGGCCGTTCACGTTCTCCAGCGGACGGGCAGAGCCGGGGACGTAGTCCAGGTCGAGTCCTTCGTCCCGCTCCTCCCACCCAAGTGTCGGCGGCGCCAGCCGCTCCCCCAACGAAAGCAGCGTGGCCACCGCCTCCACCGCGCCGGCGGCACCGAGAAGGTGACCGATCGCGGACTTGGTGGAGCTGATTGGGAGCTTTCTGGCCACCTCCTCTCCAAGTGCGGCCTTCAACGCCTCCGTCTCGGAGCGATCGTTGAGCGGTGTGGAAGTTCCATGGGCGTTCACGTAGGCAAGGTCCTCAGGCGTCACATCGGCGTCCGCGAGCGCACTCTTCACGGCGCGCGCCGCGCCGCCGCCCGTGGGGTCGGGAGCGGTTATGTGGAACGCGTCGGCGCTGGCGCCGTAGCCGAGCAGCTCGCCCAGGACGGTCGCGCCGCGGGCCTCGGCCACGTCGGCCGCCTCGAGCACGAGCACGGCAGCGCCCTCGCCCATCACAAAGCCGTCGCGGCGGGCGTCGAACGGGCGCGAGATGCCGGTCTTCGACAGCGCGCCCATCGCGTTGAAGGACGCGAACGCCAGCGGCGTGATGCCGGCCTCGGTGCCGCCGGTCACGGCGGCGTCGGCGTCGCCCGAGCGGATCATGCGCAGCGCCGTGCCGATCGCGTCGGCGCCCGCGGCGCACGCTGACACGGTGCTGTGCGCCGGCCCCTTCAGGCCGTAGCGCATCGCCAGGGCGGCGGGCCCCGCGTTGGCCATCATCAGCGGGATCGAGAGCGGCGAGATGCGGCCGGGGCCGGACTCGCGCAGCACGTCGTGCTGCTCTTCGATCGTCTGGATGCCGCCGATGCCCGTGCCGATCACGGTGGCCACGCGCTCGGGCTCGATCGGCGGGCCGTCGCTCCAGCCCGCGTGGTTGATCGCCTCTTCGCCGGCGAACACCAGGAGCTGGGCGAAGCGGTCCGTGCGCCGCTGCTCCTTGCGGGTCAAGAGCTCTGCGGGATCGAAGTCCACGCAGCGCGCGAGGCCCTCTTCGATGCCCGACTCGCCGGCCGCCCAGCGCTCGAACAATTGCCGGGCGCCGACGCCGAGCGGGGTCACGGCGCCGACGCCCGTGATGACGACCCGGCGCGTCATGACGCCCGGCTCACCACCAGATCAATCGCGTCGCCAACGGTCTTGAGCTGCTCCATGTCCTCGCCCTTGAGGACCACGCCGAACTCCTCCTCCACGATCTGCGCGACCTCGACGAGGTCGAGCGAGTCGACGTCGAGCTGCTCGAACGTCGCGTCGCGGGTCACCTGGTCGGCGTCGGGGCCGAGCTTGGCGATCGCGTCGACGATCGTCTTCTCGACGGTCTCCTGGGTTGCTGTTGCAGGCATCGGTTGTCTCCTTTCAGGCGGTCAGGCCGCCATCGACGGTCAAAGTCGTTCCGGTCACGTAACTGGCGCCCTCGCTGGTCAGCCAGCGCACACATTCGGCGATCTCCTCGGGCTTGCCGAGCCGGCGGGCCGGCACCGCCTCGAGCAGGTTGCCGTTCAGGCCGTTCAGCATCTCGGTCTCGACGTAGCCGGGGGCCACGGCGTTCACGGTGATCCCGCGGCGCGCCACCTCGGCCGCCACGGTCTTCGTCATGCCGATCAGGCCGGCCTTGGAGGCGGCGTAGTTCGCCTGGCCGGGGTTCGCGTGCGGTCCCACGACCGAGGCGACGTTCACCACGCGACCGTAGCGGGCGCGCAGCATTCCCTTCAGCGCGCGCCGCGTCGTGCGGAAGGCGCCGGTGAGGTTGGTGTCGAGCACGCGGTCCCAGGCGTCGTCCTCGATCTGCGGAGATAGGCCGTCGGCGCGCACGCCCGCGTTGTTCACGAGCACGAGCACGGGGCCGAACTGCTCCTCGAGCTGCTTGAAGATCTCGTTGGGCACGTCGGGGTCCGAGATGTCGCCCGGAACGGCCACGGCCTTGCCGCCGGCCTCCTCGATCGCGGCGATCACCTTAGCGGCGCCCTTCTCGTCGGTGCGGTAGTTGACGCCCACGGGCCAGCCGTCCTGCGCGAGCGCGCGGGCGATCGCCGCGCCGATTCCACGCGAGGCGCCGGTCACGAGAGCACAGCCTTCAGGAGCCATCCCGCCCCCATTCGATCAGCGCACCGCCCCACGTGAACCCCGCGCCGAAGGCGCAGAGCAGCACGCGGTCGCCGGCGTGCAGGCGGCCCGCCTGCTGCATCTCGGCCAGCGCGATCGGAATGGTGCCGGCGGACGTGTTGCCGTAGTTCTCGATGCAGTCCACCACGCGGTCCTCGGGCAGCCCGAGCCGCTCGCCCACCGCCTGGAGGATGCGGCGGTTGGCCTGGTGGTAGACGAACAGGTCCACGTCGTCGAGCTCCATGCCGGCGCGCTCGACCGTCTCGAGAGTGATCTCGGACATGCGCTTCACGGCGTTGACGAAGGTCTCGTGGCCCTGCATCGAGAGCCGGCCGCCGCGGCGGCAGATGATCGACTCGTGCGACTCCTCGGAGCGCAGGAGGATCGGGCCGACGCGCCCCTCGTCGGACGCGCTCATCACGAGGGCGCCGGCGCCGTCGCCGAACAGCGCGGCGGTGCGGCGGTCGTCGAGATCGAGGAACCACCTGAGGGCGTCGGCCCCGATGATGAGCGCGATGTCGGCGCGGCCCGACTCGATCTGCGAGGTGGCCACGTGGAGAGCCGAGATGAACGCCGTGCAGGCGGCGCCCACGTCGATCGTCGCCGCGTTCACGGCGCCGAGGGCGCCGGCCACGAGCGGGGCGGTGTTCGGCGTGTGCTCGTCCTGGGTCGTGGTGGCCACGAGGAGCATGTCGACCGACGCCGGGTCCAGGCCGGCGTCCGCGAGGGCGCGCGCTCCGGCCGTGGTGGCGATGTCGCTCAGGCGCTCGCCCTCCGCCAGCTCGTAGCGGCTCTTGATGCCGGTGCGCGACTCGATCCAATCCTCCTCCACGCCAAGCCGCGCGGCGATCTGCGCGTTCGGCACCACGACCGAGGGCACCGCGAGCGCGGCCGAGCCAACCGCCGCGCCGCGCAGCTCGCGGCCGGCGAAACCCGGAGCGCTGGTGGGTGCGAGCTCACGCACGGGCGGCCTCCTTGAGGGAAGTTGCGTCGGCGCCGTCGATGATGCGGCGCACGAGGCCGGCCAGCACCTTGCCGGGGCCGACCTCCAGGAAGCGGGTCTCGCCCGCGCTCTGCATCGCCAGCACGGTCTCGCGCCAGCGCACCGGCGAGGTGAGGCCCTCGACCAGAAGTCTCCGAACATCGCCGTACGGCTCGGTGGTCACGCAGCAGTACACCGGCACGCTCGGCTCGCCCAGCTCCACCTCGTCGAGGGCAGCGCCGAGCTCGGCTGCCGCGGCCCCCATAGCGGGCGAGTGGAACGCGCCGCTCACGCGCAGGCGCGTCGCGCGGAGCCCCTCTGCCTTGGCCTGGTCCACCGCGCGATCGATGGCATCGCCGTCGCCGGTGAGCACGACCTGCTCGGGCGCGTTGTCGTTGGCGACGTGAAGGCCGAAACGCCCAGCCAGCTCCGCCGCGACGTCCACCGGAGTGCCGACGGCCATCATGCCGCCGCCCACCTCGGCCTCGTGCATCAGCCTTCCGCGCAGGGCGACCAGGCGCAGGCCATCGACCTCGGTCAGGACGCCGGCCGCCGCGAGCGCCGAGAACTCGCCGAGCGAATGCCCGGCCATGCAGCTCGCGTCGCCCGGATCGACCAGTGACCAGCCTGCGAGGCTCGCGCAGTAGATCGCCGGCTGCGCGAAGTGAGTGCCCTCGCCGATGCGCTCGAACGGGTCGGTTCCGAGCTCGGAATGGGCAAGCTCGAGCAGGTCGGGACGAAGGCGCTCGACATCAGCGCGCATGTCCTTGGTCTGGCTTCCCTGACCAGGGAAAAGGACGGCGGTCACGAGTCCTCCATGCGCCCAGGAGGAGAGGGCGGTTCGGGGGCGTCAGGGAGGGTTACTCGGAGAGCGCCGTAGGCCTACGCGTACGCACGCAAGAACCCCCCGTTAGGGGGGCTGTCGGGGTGACCCCAGCGCGTTTGCCGCCCGATCGCGTCGAGAATCGGCTGCGACTCCGCACGCGCCGATTCGCTCCCCGTCGCGAGCACGATCAGGCGGCCGCGCTCGGCTGCCTCCCAGTCCCCCGCCATCTGCGCGTCGACATACGCGAGGCGATACGTGCCGGCGAGCGCCGCAAAGGCCTCCGCATGCAGCTCGTCCACGCGCGTGAGCTGCAACCAAAGCGTTCCCGGCCGCATCTCCATGACGGCCCCGTCAGGTCCGATCATCGCCTCGTTGATCCAGTCCGCATCGCGCATCAGCGTGATCACCGTCGAGGCGCGGGCCGCGGCCGCCGCGGGCGTGCGCGCGACGCCGGCTCCGTAGGGCACCAGCGAGTCCGCCCGTGCGCGCATCGAGTCCCATACGCGCACCTCGAACCCCACTCTCACCAGCCGCCTGACGATCGCGGCCGCGGTGGAGCCCGCACCCAGAACCGCGATCTCCGGACGGTGTTCCCTGGGGATATCGACCACGCTGTGGACTATCTCCGCCGGCCGGTGCCCTGTCTGCGCGGCCAGCACCCATCTGACGTACCGAAAAGCCGGAAACCGGCCTACCGGCTAGCCGGTAGGCGCGACCGGTATCTCGACCACGATCGAGGTGCCGGAGCCGCTCTCGCTGGCCACCTCCAGGTGGCCGCCGAGCGCCTCCACGCGGTCGCTCAGACCAACCAACCCTGAGCCGCGGCTCGGGTCGGCGCCGCCCACGCCGTCGTCGCGGATCGAAACCCGCAGCGCGCCGTTGTGGCGGTCGAGGCCCACGCTGGCGCCGCTCGCCCCGGCGTGCTTGGCGGCGTTCGTGAGCGCCTCGGAGACCACGTAGTAGGCGGCCACCTCCACCGGCTCGGGCAATCGGCCGTCCAGGTGCAGGTCGAGATCCACGGGCAGGCCCGAGCGGCGGGCCAGCGACTTCAGCGCGGGCTCGAGGCCGCCCTCGGACAGGATTGCCGGGTGCAGCCCGCGCGCGATCTCCCGCACCTCCTCCAGCACTT
The DNA here is from genome assembly GCA_035572055.1 of Thermoleophilaceae bacterium. Classification (GTDB taxonomy): domain Bacteria; phylum Actinomycetota; class Thermoleophilia; order Solirubrobacterales; family Thermoleophilaceae; genus JAICJR01. Next base: position 9,039 of record DATNBJ010000413.1, read on the forward strand.
CGCGTATGCCGTCCTCGACCCTCTCGAGCTCGGCGGCCAGCTCGGCGGGGGCCTCCTCCCTCGCCGCGCGCAGCTCGAGCGCGAGCGTGACCAGCCGCTGCTGGGTGCCGTCGTGGAGGTTGCGCTCGATGCGCCGGCGGCTCTCGTCGGCGGCCGCCACCACACGCGCGCGGGACGCCGCGAGCTGCGTCCGCGCGTCCGAGTTGGCGATCGCCGCGCTGACCAGCTCGGAAAAGCTGGTGAGCAGCTCCTCGGTGTCGGCGGGAAACTGACCCAGCTCCCGGGCGGCCACCCAGAGCACTCCCCACACCCCGCCCTCGACCACCACCGGGCTCGCCACACCTGAAGCAGCGTCGCGCGCGCGTGCAATGTCGACCAGGGGGCCTGCCAAAGAGTCGTAGTTCTCAACCCGGGCGGGTAGCCCCGTGCGGTGGACCTCGGCGATCGCTCCGTCGCCGTGGGTGGGTACGCGAACTCCCGGCTCGGCGTGGTTGCCGGTGTAGCTCCACGCCGCGCGGACCAGCAGGCCGCCCGCCGGCTCGAAGCTGCAGAGGTAGCCGACGTGCGCGTCGAAGAGGCGGACGACCTCCTCCGCCACGGCGGCGAACACGTTGCCGGGCGGCGCCTCGGTGGCCACGAGGGTGGCCACGCGGCGCAGCGCCTCCTGCTGCCCGAGCAGCGCCTGAAGCTTCGCCCGCGCTCGGCTGGACTCGATCCCCGCGGCCACCAGCTCGCTGAAGCCGAGCATGCGCTCCTCGGCGACCCGCGGCAGCGGCCGGTCGCTCCTCGTGCCGGCGAGGATCGCGCCCCACAGCTCGCCGTCGACCATGAGGGGAACGCCAACGACGCTGCGGATCCCGGCCCGGCGCAGCAGCGCGGCGGACTCGCCGCTGATCTCCGCGCAATCGTCGATCCGTGCCGGACGCCCGCTGGCGAGCACTCGCGTGAACGCGTTGTTGCCACCGATCTCGAGGCGGGCGCCCTCCTGCACCACCGGGGCGTCGTCGCTCCACCCGCCCAGATCGGACGCCGTGCCGTCGTCGTGATAGCGAACCATGTGCACCTCGTCGGCGAACGCCAGCCGGCTGACCTCCTTCGCGACCGAGGCGAAGATGTCGCGCGGCTCGGCATGCTGGGCCGCGAGCACCGCCATGTCGCGCAGTCCCTCGCCGGCGTCGAGCAGCACCTTGGACTCCCCCGTCGCGGCGCGAGCACGCCGCCGGTACTCCAGCGCCGTCACGCCGGCGGCCGCGGCGGCGGCCCACCCAAGGAGCCCGCGCGCGCTCATCGAGAGCGAGGCTAACCGATAATCAGTGCATGGCCCCACCCATCCGGGTGATCGTTGCCGACGACGACGTGCTCCTGCGCGAGGGCGTCGCAAGCGTCCTGGCGCGTTCGAACTTCGACGTGGTCGCGCAGGCCGGCGACGGCGAGGAGCTGGCTCAGCTCACGCGAGAGCTGCGGCCCGACATCGTGCTCGTGGACATCCGCATGCCGCCCACGCACACCACGGAGGGGCTCGACGCGGCGCGGGCGATTCGCGCCGAGCTCCCGGAGATCGGGATCCTCGTCCTCTCGGCTCACGTCGAGGTCGATCACGCCATGGAGCTGCTCGCGAGCGGCGAGCGCAGCGGCTATCTGCTCAAGAGCCGCGTGACCGACGTGGAGAACTTCCTGGAGAACGTGCAGCGCGTGGCCGACGGCGGCTCGGTGGT
>DATNBJ010000414.1:0-11071 GCA_035572055.1 Thermoleophilaceae bacterium
CCGGTTTGGCACCTCGATGTCGGCTCGTCGCATCCTGGGGCTGAAGTAGGTCCCAAGGGTTGGGCTGTTCGCCCATTAAAGCGGTACGCGAGCTGGGTTCAGAACGTCGTGAGACAGTTCGGTCCCTATCTGCCGTGGGCGCTGGAGAATTGAGAGGAGTCGTTCCTAGTACGAGAGGACCGGAATGAACAGACCTCTGGTGTACCTGTTGTCCTGCCAAGGGCATTGCAGGTTAGCTACGTCTGGACGGGATAACCGCTGAAGGCATCTAAGCGGGAAGCCCACCTCGAGATGAGTTCTCCCACCTCCTTGAGAGGGTAAGAGCCGTGGTAGACCACCACGTTGATAGGCCGACGGTGTAAGCGCAGTAATGCGTTTAGCTGATCGGTACTAATGCTTCGAGGGCTTGACGGATTTTTGATACCCGTTTTGTTTAAGCCAACTGTGCGGTTTTGAGGGTCCGCCGAGGCCTGGTCTCACAGGTTTTCGGTGGTCATAGCGAGGGGGAAACACCTCTTCCCATTCCGAACAGAGCAGTTAAGCCCCTCAGCGCCGATGGTACTTGACCCGCAAGGGCCTGGGAGAGTAGGTCGCCGCCGATTTATTTACTGAGCCGCCCCGATGTGGGCGGCTCTTCTTTTTGCCTGATTGGCTCTTGGGCGGGGGTTCCGCTCTTGGGCCTCGGCTCGGGTGGATCTGTTGCTCCCGCGTTGCTTGCTCCCAGATGGCTGGGCGCCGGCGGCTATTGCCGTCTCGCCGACGGTTCTCCGTGGCGCCCGGCTTCGGCTTGCCGCCCCGGCCTCGGGGTCATTTGGGGTCTCGGTGGGGCCGTGGTGGGGGCTGCCCCGGATTGTCGAGGGTCGTGCGCCGCTTCAGGCTGTCGGCGGGGGTTCGTACACTCGGCTGCCATGTCCACGCTCGGCATCATTCTCATCGTCCTCGGCGCAGTGGTCCTGCTGCTGCTGGTGGGCGGGTTCATTGGCGGCAGGCGGTATGTCGCGGCGCATTCGGCTGAGATCGCCGGCAATATCGCGGCCGCCGACCGTGCTCTCGAGCATGCTCGGGCTCTCGACAAAGGCTGGGATCGGGCTGCTCTCGAGGCTGCCGCCCGGGATGCCCTTCAGCAGTCCAAGCCGGGCTGGGCATACGAGAACCTCGCTCTTGTGCTCGTGGATGATCGGCCCGGGGTTGAGCAGGACCGGGCTCATTTCATGGCCAGCGGTTCGGGCGACTCGGCGCGGGTGATCCTCGCCCGCACCGCGGACGGCTGGGCTCTCGAGGGCATCGAGTAGTCCGGGCCGCCGGGGGGAAGCGGCTCGGCCGGCGCCCGGGTCTTGCGGGCACCGGCTGTGCTGCCGCGCCGCCGTGCTGCCGTGCTGCCCCGCCGCCCGGCTCGCCACAATGCCCCCGGTGCAGAGCGCCGAAGAACTCATCCCCGGTTTCCATCCGGAGACCGAGCTCGAGCGGCGGGTGACCCAGGATCCCGAGCTGCTGCGGGGCCTTGCCTGGGGCAAGCCGCGGAAGGCGCATCCCGAGGGTGCCATCGCCAACCACGTGCAGGATCTCCTCGAGCGGCTCGATGCCGAGGGCGTCAGCGGCGAGCAGCGTGAGTTGCTGCGGCTTCTGGTGCTCGTGCACGACTCGTTCAAGAATGAGGTCCAGGAGTGGCGGCCGCGCGTCGGCGAGAACCACCACGCGATGCGGGCCCGACGCTTCGCCGAGCGCTACACGGACGACGAGCGTCTGTTGACCACGCTGGAGCTGCACGATCGCTCCTACGGCATCTGGCGCAAGTGGAAGCGCACCGGCTGGCTCGACCGCAAGCGTCTGGAGGAGATGCTTCGCCGCATCCCCGACCACGACCTGTTCCTGCGCTTCGTGGAGCTCGACGGCTCGACCGAGGGCAAGCGCCCCGAGCCGATCGAGTGGTTCAAGGAAGAGCTCCGCCAGTGGCGCGAGGCCGCGTGAGGCCGCGAGGCCGCGTGAGGCCGCGAGGCCGCGTGAGGCCGCGAGGCCGCGAGGCCGCGTAGCCGCGTGAGGCCGCGAGGCCGCGAGGCCGGGCGGCGCGCCAAGCGCGTAAGAGCCGGGTCGGCCGAAGTGGCGCCGGGTGTGCGCGGCGCGAAGCCGCGTGACGCGCGGGGAGCCGGCCCGGAATTGCCGCGTGGGGCCGGGTGCCGCCTGTTGCCGCCGACTCCGGCGGTGCTGGTCGCCGGGCGGCAAGGGGGCCTAGGCGCCGCCCGTTTGCGCCTACAAGCTGTGAAAGGGGCTCAGGCGCCGGTCCACAGGCAGGGCTGCTCCGGCGGCTTCACCGCTCCCGCGCGTTCGCGGCCGATTCGCCGCTGCGGGCGCCCGTGGAAGCGTCCGTCCCGCGCGCCTGCGCATGCGGGCTGCGCACGGGCCAGCTCCTCCGCCAGCCGTTCCGCCTCGGCCTGCCGGGCCTCCGCTGCGCGGCGGCCGGCTGCTGTGGCAGGCGGGAATGGCGGCGGCAGGCTCGGGGCAAGCTCTGCCGCCGCCGGTATCTCCTGCCTTCCCGCCGCGGGTTCCTCCCACGTGTCCAAATGCTCGGCCGGACGCAGCTCGCCGAGGGTGGCGAACTCCAAGGCCAGGTCGAGCGCGCGGGAGAGACGGTTGAAGCGGGCGGGGAACATGTGTTCGGGAGAGTAGGGAGGGGGTCGGACGGAAAGGAGCCGCGCGGGTGTCCGGCGCCGCTACCCTGCCGCGTCACATGTCCGAGCGCTTCAGCCACCGGCTGCGCGTCCGCTACGACGAGTGCGACCAGCAGGGCGTCGTCTTCAACTCGCACTACTTCGCCTTCTTCGACGTGGTGCTGACCGAGGCGTTCCGTCACGCCGGCTGCCCGTACCAGGAGATGACCGCGAAGGGAACGGACGCCATGGTGGCCGAGGCCCACGCTCATTACCGGGCGCCCGCCCGCTTCGACGACGAGGTCGAGCTGGAGTGGTGGATCACGCGGCTCGGGAACAAGTCGATGTCCACGCGCATCGACGTCAAGCGCGATGGCGAGGTACTGGTGGAGGGCGAGATGCGCCACGTGTTCGTCGACCTCGTGAAGGGCGGCACGAAGCCGATGCCGGACGAGGTCCGTACGGCGCTCCAGCCCTACGTGGAGGAGACCGGAACCGAGGCCGCGGCGCGCGCGTAGGGCTCGAGCCCCGCGATCGCGCGCTCGATCGCCCAGTTGTGACTCCAGCGGAATGCCGCCCGCTGCAGCGGGCCGAGCCAGATCCGCCAGTCGGAGCGGACGTGCACGCGGCCGCCTGCAAGCTTCCGGAGGGTCCAGATGCCGCGCCCTGAGAGGTCGCCGATCACGTCGACCTCGAACTCGCGCGGCGGCTCGAGCCGGACGATCTCCGACTGGGTCGAGAGCTCGTGCCGGAGACGCCCCTTGAAGCGCTCGCGCGCGACGCGGCCGACGCGCAGCGGACCGTCGGCCTCCGCGGCGAGGTAGACCGGCCTCCACCACAGCGGGTAGGTGGTCACGTCACAGAGCGCGCGGAACACCGCGAGGATCGGCGCCTCCACGTCCCATTCGTCGACGAACACCTGCTCGTGAGCCATCTGGCCGCTAGTACGGCGGCCTCCATGACGCAGATCACGTTGGGGCTTCCCGAAGGCGGGTACCGGAGGTACGTGAAGTGGGGCAGGGGATGACCCGACGCAGCAGCGTGTCGCTGGTGGCTTCGCCTGTTCTGCTCGGGTCGGTTACGACGCTGATCCTGATCATCGCGGTGTTCCTCGCGTTCAACGCGAACAACGGGCTGCCGTTCGTCCCGACCTACGACATCTGGGCGCAGGTCCCAAGTGGGGCGAACCTCGTCGCGGGGAATGAGGTCCGGCTCGGCGGCTTCCGCGTGGGCGTCGTGGACAAGCTGCAGCCCGAGTACGACGCCGCGCAGCACAGGACGATCGCGAAGTTGCACCTGAAGCTCGACAAGTCGGTCGAGCCGCTGGCGAAGGACACCACGATCATCGTGCGCCAGCGGTCCGCGCTCGGCATCAAGTACGTGCAGCTCAATCCCGGCCACTCGAGCAGCGCGTTCCGTCCCGGCGACACGATCCCCGTGAGCCAGGCGGGCCACCCGGTCGAGGTCGACGACTTCTTCGACACCTTCGACCAGAAGACGCGCGACGCGTCGCGCCTGTCGCTGAAGGGCTACGGCGACGCGCTGTCGGGGCGAGGCACCTCGCTGAACGGTGCGATCGAGTCCCTGAACCCGTTCCTCGTGCACCTCACGCCGGTGATGGAGAACCTGTCGAACCCGGATACCCAGCTCAACCAGCTGTTCAGGCAGATCGGGAGGGCGGCGGCGGAGGTTGCGCCGGTGGCGCACGTCCAGGCCGAGCTGTTCACGAACATGGCGGACACGTTCGCCGCCATCGACCACTCGCCGGCCAACCTGCAGCAGTCGATCGAGAACGCGCCGTCGACGCTCGACACCGCCACCGCCAGCTTTCAGACGCAGCAGCCGTTCCTCGCCGACTTCGCCGATCTCTCGCACCGGCTGCGGCCCACGGCCGCGGAGCTGCCGCAGATGCTCCCGGTGCTCAATCGCGCCCTGGGATCCGGCACCACCGTGCTGCCGAAGACCGTGGATCTGAGTGACAAGACCCGCGAGCTCTTCAGTGCGCTCGACGATCTCGCCCGCAACCCGAACACGTTCCTGTCCCTCGAGGACCTGACGACCACGGTGGCCGTCACCGGCCCGATGCTCCAGTACATCGCGCCGTACCAGACCGTCTGCAACAACGCCGTCTACTTCTTCAGCGGGCTGGGCGGCCACATGTCGGAGGACGTGAAGGGCGGCACCGTGGAGCGGATCCTCGTCCGCCTGGACCAGACGCTGGTGCAGCCCGGCAAGCTCGGGGATTCGGCGAACTCGCGGCCCGCGGACCTTCCGTCGAACGTGAGCGCCAAGTCCACCAAGGACGCGCTGGGTGACTACTACCAGGTGTTCCACAACCAGCCCTACGCGCCCGCGATCGACCCGCAGGGCAACGCCGACTGCCAGTTCGGCCAGACCGGCTACCTCAACGGCCCGCTGCCCACGGACGGCCGCTATCCGGCGACGGCCGAGCAGAACTTCAACCCGGCCAACCCGCTCGATCCCTTCTATCGCGACCACGCCGGCGGCAGCCACGTGGTGGTGCAGCCGAACACGCCGGGCCTGGCGGGCCCGACCTACACCGGCGTGCCGAACCTGCGCGACGTTCCCTAGCTAGACCGTCGAACCGAGCGAGGTCCAGATGTCGATCTTCGTGCGCGTGCGCGAGATCACCTCGTCGGTGAACTCGCTGGTTGTGGCCGAGCCGCCGAGGTCCGGCGTGCGAACGCCCGTGGCGGTCGCCTCGAGCACCGACTCGTAGATCGCGCGCGAGGCCAGGTCGGCGGCGCCGTGGCCGGCCTCGCCGACGTAATGGAGGATGGCGGCCGAAGCCATCAGCATCGCCATCGGGTTGGCGATGTTCTTGCCCTGGAGCGCCGGGGCCGTGCCGTGCGGCGCCTCGGACATGACCGCGCCGAGCCCGTACTGGTCGTCGAAGGAGAGAAGCACCGACTCGGCGCCGGCGATCGAGCCGAACAGCGGCAGCACCATGTCGGAGAGGCAGTCGCCGTCGCGGTTGAGCGCGGGGATGACGAGCGGCGCGTCGGCCGAGCCGGACACAAGCCCCGCGTAGGTCGCGTCGATCAGCACCGGCTGGTAGGGCACATCGGAGTAGCGCTCGGCCGCGGCGTCGAGCTCCTCCTTGAGCATCCCCTCGTAGATCGGGCTGACCGTCCACTTCGGTCCGCCGTACACGCGCCCGTGGATCTTCTTGGCGGTGCGGAACGCGTACTCGGCGACGGCGCGGCAGACGCTGCGCGAGATCCGCTCGGTGCGGTAGGCAACTTCGTCGCCGTCCTCGTCCTCACGCCACTGCTTGGCGCCGTAGGCGTCGCCGACCGCCATTCGCACGACCGAGATCGGGTAGTGCACGCCCGCGATCGGCGTGACGCCCGGGATGCGGCGGCCGGTGCGGATGATCACCTTGCCCTCGATCTCCTCGCGCAGGATGCGGTTCGGGCTGCCCACGTCGTCCTTGCCCTCGGGCGTGATCGTGGCCGCCTTGATGCCGAAGCCCGCCTCCTTCATCGCGCGCGCGGCCGCAAGGACCACGTCGTTGTTCGTCTTGCGGCGGTTCTCGAGCGAGAGGTCGTAGTGCTCGAGCTCGATGTCGACCTGGGTCACGCCCGGGTCGAGCACGCGGATGGCCTGCTCGAGCAGCTCCTGGCCGGTCTCGTCGCCCTCGAGGACGATGATGCGGGCTTCAGCCATAGTCGACAGGAGACTAGATGACCGAACTCCTGTGCAGCTGGTGCCGCCGGGCCGTCGAGCCCGATGACGGTTATCGCCTCTACGACGGCGAGCTGATGGCTGTCTTCTGCCGGCTCGAGCACCTCGTTCCGTGGGAGATGCAGGGCCGCCCGCGAGTGCAGAGCGCGGAGGTGCAGAGTGCAGAGGGCGAGTGCGCGGAGTGTGGGGAGGCCGCGCGCGTCCTTCTGGTTCGGCACCGCGGTGAGCACCGCATTCCGGATGCGTTCTGCTCCCTTGAGCACGCCGCGGCGTGGGCCAAAGCCGGCGGGCGCTGGCGCTGACGGTGGACTTGACGGCCGACGAGGCGCTCCGAGTGCTCCACGGACACCGGGGCGAGCGGGTGTTGGTGGCTGTCGAGCCGCGGGCGGGTTTGCGCCCGCCGCTCGAGGTCGAGGGCGTGCTCGAGCATTGGCGCGAAGTTGTCCGCGACCCGCCGCCACCTGAAGAGCCGGACCCCGACCCCGGCTGCTTTTTCATCGGTGGCGCCCAGGTCGATGTCACCGGCTTGAGCGCTTCTGCGCTGGGCGGCGATGTCGTGCCCCGTGGGTTGGCCTTTCACCTCCCCGGGGGCTCGTCCCTGACGATCACGTGGGGCTGAGGCGCTAGCGGCGCTCGAGGATGACCACCGGGATCTCGCGCGGGGCGCGGGCCTGGTAGTCGGCGTAGCCGCCGTACGTCTGCACCGCCTTCGGCCAGAGGCGTGCCCGCTCCTCGGGGTTCGCCACGCGGGCGCGCACGTCGCGGCGCTCGCGGCCGATCTGGACCGTCGTGTCCGGGTTCGCCTTGAGGTTGTGGTACCAGGCCGGGTGCTTGGTGAAGCCGCCCTTCGAGGCGATGATCACCGCGTCGTCGCCGTCCTCGATGTAGAGCAGCGCGGTGGAGCGCTTCGTGCCGCTCTTCGCTCCCACGTGGTCGAGCACCAGCATCTCCGGCAGGAACGGCAGCTTTTGCCCGATCCTGCCGCCGCTCGCCTTGTAGATCGCGGCGTGCCCCGCCATCAGGCGCTGGAGCAGGGGCCACGAGCGGTCGGCGAGCTTCAGGTAGGCGGGAGGCACGTCAGGCCGCCGCGTCCTCACGGGGGCCGAGGCCGAGCTCGTCAGCCCGCTCCTCCATCGCGGCGATCACCTTGGCGATGTGCTCGTCGAAGTCCACGCCCAGCTCCTCGGCGCCCTCACGCACCTCGTCGCGGTTCACGCCCGCGGCGAACGAGGGCTGCTTCAGCTTCTTCTTCACGGACTTGGGGGTGAGGCCGACGATTCCGGTGGGACGGACCATCGCGCAGGCGGCGATGAAGCCGGAGAGCTCGTCGACCGCGAACAGCGTCTTGGCCATCGGCGTGACGCGCGGCACGCCCAGGAAGGTGGCGTGGCCGGCCACCGCGTCGATCAGCTCGTCCGGGTAGCCGAGCTTGCGCAGCTCCTCGAGCGCGATCCGCGGGTGGCCGCTGCCGAGATCCGGATATTTCTCGTAGTCGAGGTCGTGGAGGATGCCGGTCGCCGCCCACAGCTCCTTGTCCTCGCCGTACTCCCGCGCGTAGGCCACCATTGCGGCCTCCACGCCGAGCACGTGCTTGCGCAGCGAGTCGGACTCGGTCCACTCGCAGAACAGCTCCCAGGCCCCGTCGCGGGTTACCTCCATTGGCCGGGAACCTAGCGGAAGGGGATGCCGGGGCGGAGCCGAATCGTCACCTCAGATGGCCTTCGATACCCTTGCGCCACCGCTCGCCTCCCCGGACCGGGCGGCCATTCGCATGGAGAAGTTCGTAATCGAAGGTGGCTACCCGCTGTCCGGCACGATCGCCGCCGCGGGCAACAAGAATGCCGCGCTGCCCGCCCTGGCCGCGTGCCTCCTGACCGAGGAGGACGTGATCCTGCGCAACATCCCGCGCATCAACGACGTCGAGTCGATGCTGGGGCTGCTCTCCGGAATCGGCGTGTCCGTGGAGTGGCGCGACGACAACGTGGTGGCGCTGAACGCCGCCGAGGCGCAGCCCGACAACGTGGATCCCGAGCTGGCCGACCTGATCCGGGCGTCCTTCCTGCTCGCCGGCCCGCTGCTCGCGCGCTTCGGCCGCGCGGACATGCCGCCGCCCGGCGGCGACGTGATCGGCCGCCGCCGGCTCGATCCTCACCTGGACGCGTTCATGTCCCTGGGCGCGCAGATCACGCCCGACCGCGACGCCTACCGCCTGCGTGCTGCCGGCGGGCTCAAGCCCTGCGACTTCTTCCTCGACGAGCCGAGCGTGATGGCCACGGAGAACGCTCTCATGGCCGCCGCGCGCACGGCGGGCTCCTCGGTGATCCACAACGCCGCGTCCGAGCCGCACGTGCAGGACCTCGCGCGCCTGCTGCTCCAGATGGGCGCGCGCGTGGAGGGCATCGGCTCGAACGTGATGATCGTGCACGGCCGCGATCAGCTCGGCGGCGCCGACTACACGATCGGCGCGGACTACATCGAGGTGGCGAGCTTCGCGGCGCTGGCCGCGGTGACCGGCGGCGAGCTGCGCGTGAAGGACGTGGTCCAGGAGGACCTGCGCATGACATCGCTGGTGTTCGAGCGGCTCGGCTGCGGGTTCGAGTTCGACGGGAACGACCTCGTCGTGCCGGCCGAGCAGGAGCTGCGCGTTCGCAACGACGCGGGCGACGCGATCGCCAAGATCGAGGACGGCCCGTGGCCGGCCTTTCCGGCCGACCTGACCAGCATCGCGCTCGCTCTTGCCACACAATCCGACGGCATGGTGCTGATTCACGAGAAGATGTTCGAGAACCGTCTCTTCTTCGTGGACAAGCTGATCAACATGGGGGCTCGGGTGATTCTCTGCGACCCGCATCGCGCGGTCGTCGCCGGCCCGAGGCGTCTTCACGGTGAGCGCATGGAGAGCCCCGACATCCGTGCCGGCATGGCGATGCTCATTGCCGCGCTCTGCGCGGAGGGCACGTCAGAGATCGGCAACATCCGCCAGATCGACCGCGGCTACGAGCGGATCGACGAGCGCCTGCGGGCGCTTGGCGCGCGTATCGAGCGCGTCGCGACGCAGCCAGTGCCCGCGTAGGGCACCCCGTCGGGGAGCGCCCACGTGATCCATCCGATCCCGCCCGGCACTCGCGACGTGCTGCCGGACGAGATGCGCGAGGTGCGCGCGCTCACCGGCACGATCCACGCGGTCTTCGAGCGCGCCGGCTACGGCGAGGTGTGGACGCCGACGATGGAGTACGAGGACGTGCTCCGGCGCGGCGACGATCGCGCGGCGGGCGCCGGCTACCGGCTGTTCGACGAGCACGGACAGGTGCTTGTGCTGCGCTCGGACATGACGATCCCGATCGCGCGCGTGGTGGCGACGCGCTACTCCGAGCGCGATGTGCCGATCCGCCTCTGTTACTTCGCGCACGCCTACCGCGACGTGGACCCGCGCAGCGGTCAGCAGCGCGAGTTCCTGCAGGGCGGTCTCGAGCTGATCGGGATGCCCGAGCCGCACGGCGATGCCGAGGTGGCCGCGCTCGTGATCGAGGCGCTGCTGGAGGCGGGGCTGTCGCGTCACCGGCTCGGGTTGGGCGACGGGTCGCTCTACCGGATCCTCCTTGCCGAGCTCGAGGTGGACGAGGAGGAACGGATGCCGCTCCTGGAAGCGCTGTCGAGGCGCGACCTCGTGGAGGTGGAGATGCGGGTCGACCGGCTGGCGCTGGGCCAGGCAGCCACCGACCTGCTCACCACGCTGCCCACGCTGCGCGGCGGGCCGGAGGTGCTCGACCACGCGGGCAACGAGCCGGTGTCCGCCGCGGTGGAGAACCTGCGCGCCTGCTACGAGCTGCTGGCCGAGCGCGGCGTGGCCGACCGCGTGATCTTCGACCTCGGAATGGTGCGCGAGCTCGGCTACTACACGGGCGCCGTGTTCGAGGTCTATGACCCGGCCGTGGGCTTCGCTCTGGGCGGCGGCGGGCGCTACGACGACCTGCTGGGCCGGTTCGGCCGCGATCTGCCGGCCTGCGGCCTTGCCCTGGACGTGCACCGGGTGCACCTTGCGAAGGCCGCCGAGGAGCGGCTCGGCTCATGAGCGGGCTGACGATCGCCGTGCCGCGCGGCGCGCTGTTCGCGGAGACGCTCTATCTCCTCGACCAGATCGGGATCGACACCGCGGCCGTGCGTGAAAACGACCGCCGGCTCGTGTTCCCCGAGCTCGGGCTCGTGACCATGCGGCCGAGCGACGTGCCCACCTACGTGGCGCACGGCGCCGCCGACATCGGCATCACCGGCAAGGACGTGCTGCTCGAGCAGGCGGGGCGGCAGGTCTACGAGCTGGTGGACCTCGGCTATGGCGAGTGCCGGATGATCGTGGCCGAGCGGGAGGGGGAGAACGCGCTGGAGGAGTCGCTGCGGCGGCTCGGTGCCGTGCGCGTGGCCACCAAGTACCCGCGCATCGCCGGCGAGTACTTCGCCGGCACCGGCCGTCAGGCCGAGATCGTGGAGGTGAAGGGATCGGTGGAGATCGGGCCGCTCACCGGTCTCGTGGACGGCATCGTCGATCTCACCGCCACGGGCACGACCCTGCGCGAGAACCACCTGGTGGAGCGCGAGGAGATCGCCGTGTGCACAGCGCGGCTGATCGCCAACCCGGTGGCGCACAAGCTGAAGGCGGAGGAGATCGACGAGCTGATCGCGCACATCCGGGAGGTGATGCCGTCTTGACGCGGTTCGGGCCC
>DATNBJ010000415.1:0-11197 GCA_035572055.1 Thermoleophilaceae bacterium
CGAGCGCGGACGTGCTCGGGCCGCGCCACCAGCACGCGGTCGGGCTGGGCGCGCTCGCCGAGCCACACTCCCAGGCCGGCCAGCGTGTCGTGCAGATGTGCCGCATCGAGATCTCCCGCGAAGCCGCGCAGCTGCTCCAGCGCCGAGGCGGCGGCCTCGAACGCGCGGGCGTCCTCGCGCTCCGCGCCGTCGAGCAGGCGCGCCTGCCGCACGTAGGGAGCCGAGAAGAGCCGCTCGAGCTGGAAGCGCAGCTCACGCAGCAGCCGTCCCGGACCGTCCTTTGCCGCCGCGCGCAGCGCGTCGATCTCCTCGAGCGGCCAGCGCCGCAGCTCCCAGAGCTCGCGCGCGCGCTCGGCGGTCTCCGCGCCGTCCTGGCGCACCTCGGCCTCGAGGCGGTCGGCCAGCGCCTGGTTCTCGAGCTTGCCGGGTGTCCGCAGGTACGCGAGCAGGTCGGCCTCGCTCCCGTCGAGCAGCGCGCAGCGCAGCAGTGCCAGCAGGCCGCGGCCCACCGAGGTGTGCCCGAAGGGCAGCTCGCGGCTCAGCGCGAACGGGATCCCGTAGGCGTCGAAGACCTGACCCACCAGGGACGCGTAGGCGGCGGGGTCGCGGTAGACCACCGCCACGTCGCCCGGCTCCGTGCCGGAGCGGAGAAGCGCAAGGACCTCGCTCGCCACCAGCTCCACCTCGGCCCGCTGGCCGCCGGCCGCCAGGAGCCGGACCGCCTCGCCGGGCTTGCGCCGCCTCACCTTGTCGACGAAGAGCGAGCGCTCCAGATGGTGCAGGGCGTCTCGCGACTTCGCCGCGTAGTGCTCGTCGACCGCGGGCAGCTCCTGCGGCGGCTCCGGGGACAGGGCCGACAGCTCCTCGAAGACCCTTGCCACAGCCTTGTACGCCACCCGGCCGCGCTCGTATGGGAGCGAGACCATCACCTCCGCCCCCGCGACGCGCGACAGCGTCTCCATCGCGTCCAGCTCCAGAGGCGTGAAATCGTCGAAGCCGTAGAAGAAGACGGGCGTGGTGCCCCACGCCCGAGCGTCGCGGCGCAGCGCGTCGAGCGCACGCCAGGCGAACAGGTCCTCGTCGGCGAGGCCCGCCTCCGCCAGCCGCCGCAGATAGGCGGCGTAGAGGGCCGCCACCTCGTCGGCGTACGTCCGCCGGGGGCCGTCCCCCGCCCAGTCCCGCAGCGCGCGCGTGAAGCGGGACGGCTCGACCATCGAGCGTTCGAGCTCGCCCACGAGCCGCACGGCCGCCTCGACGAACCCGGGCCGCTGCGCCGACCGCGCCAGCGCCGACAGCTCGAGGGACGCCACGGCCCGCTCGGCGATCAGCTTGCGCTGGAGATCCGACGCGACCTTGGACCGGTGGCCGGCCCTGTCCGCGATCTCCTTGAACAGCCACTTGAAGCGCACCACGCTGGCGCCGAACACCGCGCCGCCGTCGGCCAGCTCGCGCTGCGTGTGCTCCACGGCCTCGAACGAGGGGACCACGAGGATCGGCTCCTCGTGCAGGCGTGAGCGGTAGGCATCGAGCAGCACACCGGCCTTGCCGGAGTTGGCGGGTCCCGTGACGAGTCTGAGCGGCACGGTGACCGGTTCTAGATCACCGAGAGGACGTCAGTGGAGAAGCCCTGCACGCGCCGCGGCCCTGATCGCCTCCGCGTAGCGCTTGGCCGGGAGCATGACCGGCGCGTGCTGGAGCTCCCAGTCCGCGCCCGGGCGGAGGATCCAGCGGCCGATGCGCACGCGCCCCTCCCCCAGCGGCTCCACGCGCAGCTCCTCCTGCATGTCGCCGGTGCGGCCGCGGCTGGCGCCGACCGGGTGCGCGCCGGATCCCTCCGACGGCTCGGTGGCGGCCGCCTCGAGCAGAGCGTCCGAGTCGGCCTCGCTCAGAAGCGAGCGCTCCCGCGTGGTGAGGAGCAGCGTGCCGAGATCGCCGGCCGCGAGCACCGGCGCGCTGCGGCGGATCTGCCCGGCCGACCACTCGGCCAGCCGCACCCCGCCCGGCACCTTCTCGAGCCTCACCTCGTAGGAGTCGCCCTCGTCGTCCTCGTACGGTCCCGCCGAGGCGTAGGGGCCGGCGACGACGCGCGCCATCTTCTTGGTGGCGGCAGAAGTGCGCCCCCGCGAGGACGACGACGAGGGACGCGGAGCGCGGACGGCCTGGCGCGCCGGGTCGAGGACGGTGCCCTTCGAGCAGATCGGGCAGTCGGCGGTGAAGCGGTTGTGGCGGCAGAAGAGCGAGTTCAAGAGTCGACCTTCCAGACTAGCCTCCGTGCGTGCTCACCGCCGTCATCTCTGACCTCCACCTGGGCGCCCGTCATCGCAACGACGTCCTGCGCAGCCACGACGTGCGCTCGTACCTCATGCCGCTGCTGTCGCCCGTCGACCAGCTCGTGCTGCTCGGGGACACCCTCGAGCTCCGGCAGTCGCCGCTCGACGAGGTGCTCGACATCGCGCGGCCCTTCTTCGGCGAGCTGGGCGAGATCATCGGCGGCGCCCGCGTGGTGATCGTCGCCGGGAACCACGACCACGCACTGCTCACCGAGCCCGTGCAGGGGCAGTTCGAGCGGCGCGTTCGGCCCGGTGACGAGGGTCCGGTTGGCCGCATCGCGTCCTGGATGCCCCAGTCCGAGGTGCTGGTGTCCTATCCCGGCTACCGGATCCGCGACGACGTCTACGCCACCCACGGCCACTACCTCGACGCGCACAACAGCGTGCCGACGATCGAGACGATGCTCGTGTCGGTGTCGAAGCGGCGGCGGCGCTTCCCGTCCGAGGGCCCGCTGAGCGTGAAGGACTACGAGCGCGCCATGGCGCCGCTGTACGCGATCGCGTTCCGCGGCGCCCAGCGGGCCACCAAGACGCTGCCGGTGGCGCCGGGCGCGCCGTCCAAGCGCCTGTGGGAGCTGCTCGTCCGCGACGACGGGAAGACCACGATGGCGGGCCGTCTCCTGGGCGGTGTGGTGCTGCCGGGCGGCGTGGCGGCCCTGAACCGGCTCGGCTTCGGGCCGTTCGACCCCGAGGTGTCGGGGCCGGTGCTGCGCCGCGCCGGGCTGCGCGCGATCTCGGAATCTCTCGACC
Organism: Thermoleophilaceae bacterium; assembly: GCA_035572055.1. Taxonomy (GTDB): domain Bacteria; phylum Actinomycetota; class Thermoleophilia; order Solirubrobacterales; family Thermoleophilaceae; genus JAICJR01. Next base: position 3,081 of record DATNBJ010000415.1, read on the forward strand.
GCATGGGCATCGAGGCGCGGCACGCGATCTTCGGCCACACCCACCGCGCCGGGCCGCTGGACCGCGACGAGGGCTGGGTCACGCCGGGCGGCATCCAGCTCCACAACACCGGCAACTGGGTGTACGAGCCGGGCTTTCTCGGCCGCTCCCCAACCGACAGCCCCTACTGGCCCGGCGGGCTCACCTTCGTGGAGGACGAGGGGCCCCCGCGCCTCGAACGGCCCCTCAGCCACTTGCGCCACGAGGACTTCCTGCCGATGCTGGACGTATCAGCTCGCGCTCTCTGGCCCGATCAGCGCGACGCCGAGCCGGCGCCGCCGCAATAACCGTCCTCGCCACGCTGGCAGCCGCCGGCGGGCTGGCGCTCGCCCACGAAGGCCGGGACACCCACGGCGCCCGCGTCGTGCGCTCCGAGCTGCGCAGCCGCTACGTGGGACGCACGCTCGAGCAGGTGCTGGTCACGCCGCGCGGCGGCTCCACGGGGCGGCCGCTGCTCGTCCTGCTGCACTGGCGCGGCGGCTCGCCGGACCGGTTGCTGTCGGGCCGGCTCTTCTCGGCGCTCTCGCGCCTGGGCGACCGCGCCCCGGCGATCCTGCTGCCGAGTGGCGGTGGCGGCAGCTTCTTCCACGATCGCGCGAACGGCCGCTGGGCTGGCTACGTGCTGAACGAGGCGATCCCGGCGGCACTGAGGCGCCTGCACGCCGATCCGCACCGCATCGCGATCGGCGGCACCTCGATGGGCGGCTTCGGCGCGCTCGACATCGCCCGGCTCAACCCCGGCCGCTTCTGCGCGGTGGGCGCGCACTCGCCGGCGATCTTCTTCTCGGACGCGCAGACGCTGCCGGGTGCCTTCGACGGCACCGCCGACTTCGCGAGGCACGACCTGCTCCGCAGGCCGGCCGGCTACGGGCACACGCCCGTCTGGGTCGACGTGGGCGGCCGCGACCGCTTCCGGGCGGCGGACGCCGCCTTCGCGCGGCACGCGGGAGTCGAGCTCCACGTGTTCCCGGGGGCGCACAGGAGCGCCTACTGGCGCGCCCACATGGGCGATTACCTGCGCTTCTACGCGAACGCACTGGCCCGCTGCTAGCCGGCTGCCACCATCGGAGCGTGCGCTCCAGATGGCTTCCAGCGCTCCTCGCCGGCCTGCTCGGCCTGTCCGCGTGCGGTGGCGGCGGCGCGCCGGCCACGAGCCCGGCGACGGCGGTCCCGGCCGTGCACGCCTGCGGCCGCTCCGGGACGCCTCCCTCCGACTACTCCCACGTGGTCTGGATCGTGATGGAGAACAAGTCGCTCGGCGACGTGATCGGCTCCAGGCAGGCGCCCTACGCGAACGCCCTCGCCGCCGCGTGCGGCGTCGCCACGCACTTCAGCGCCGAGACCCACCCGAGCCTGCCCAACTACATAGCGATGACCTCCGGCTCGACCCAGGGCATCGCGGACGACCTCGGCCCCGCCTTCCACAAGCTCGCCGGGCCGAGCATCTTCTCCCAGCTCGGCACGGGCTGGCGCGCGCTGGAGGAATCGATGCCGAGCGCCTGCGACCGAGCCAACTCGGGCAGGTACGCGGCCCGCCACAACCCGGCCGCCTACTACACGAGCCTTGCCCCGCTCTGCACCCGGCAGGACGTCCCGCTCGCCGACCCGCCCGACCTGTCCGCGCGCTTCACGTTCGTCACTCCCGACCTCTGCCACGACACGCACGACTGCTCGGTGGCCGACGGCGACCGCTGGCTCGCCGGCTTCGTGCCGGCCGTGCTCGAGAGCAGCGAGTACGCCGGCGGCCGCACCGCCCTCTTCATCACCTGGGACGAGGACGACGGGAGCAGCTCGAACCGCGTCCCCACGCTCGTGATCGCGCCGCACACCCGTCCCGGCACCCGCTCGGCCGAGCCGTTCACCCACTACTCGCTGCTGCGCACGACCGAGGAGCTGCTCGGACTTCCGGTTAGTCTTGGGGCCGCCGCGCGGGCGCCCAGCATGCGCGCGGCATTCGACCTCTAGCAGCCATGGAAAACGGCGTTTCGACAGCCAAGCTGAACCCCGACGCAGAGGAGCGCTTCCAGCTGCTGCGCCGCGAGCTCGGGGTGACGAGCTTCGGGCTCAACCTGATGACGTTCGGGCCCGGCAGCCGCAGCCGCGTGCATCGCCACGAGCGCCAGGAGGAGGTCTACCTCGTGATGGAGGGCACGCTGTCGCTGCTGCTGGAGGACGAGGAGCTGCAGCTCGGCGTGGGCGAGCTCGTTCGTGTCGCGCCGGACGTGCGCCGCCAGCTCGTGAATCGGCGCCGCACCCCGCTCGTCGTGCTGGCGCTCGGCGGCCACGGCGAGCACGAGGGCCGCGACGGGCATGCCTATACGTCCTGGGAGGACAGGGACGGCGGCAGCCCGCGCGACATCCCCTTCCCGGAGAACCTGCCCGAGACGGACCTCAGCGAATGAGCAGGCCGGCCCACCGCGTCTCGGACGCCGAGCGCGAGGCCGTGGCCGACCGCCTGCGCCACGCGGCCGCCGAGGGCCGGCTCGACACCGACGAGCTGAGCGACCGGGTGGAGCGCGCCTACGGCGCGCAGACCACCGCCGACCTGGAGCCGCTCACCGCGGACCTGCCCGAGCCGAGACCCGCCGCGCTGACGCTCTGGGAGAACGAGAGCGTGCGCCGCAGGCTGGCCGGCTTCATCGTGCCGAACCTGGTCTGCATCGGTGTCTGGCTCGCCTCCGGGACGGATGGCGACTTCTGGCCCAAGTGGGTGCTGCTCGTGACCGGCATCGCGCTGATCGGGTCGATCGTGCACGCGAAGCTCGGGATCGAGGAGGAGGCGGACGACCCGAAGCTGCCCGGCGGGCCGCCGCGTCCGCCCCGGCTGCCCGGAACCTGAGCTACTCGGAGGTGACCGGCTCGGCCTCCGGCGCGGGCTGAGCGCCGTCGCCGCCGCCGTTGCCGGAAGCGGCCGCGGGCTGCGCCTCCGCGGCGGCCGGCGCATCCTCCTCCGGAGGCGGCTTCGCGCCGTCGCGCGCCCACTCCTCGTCGAACTCCACCCGCCACTTGCCCTCCTCGTTCTGCTCGAGGGCGAGCTTGGCCCGGAAGCTTCGGCCGGCGCGCGAGCGGAAGCCGGCGACCGGCTTCGTGGTGCGGCCCACGGGCGGATCGTCACCCGCCTCGATCGACAGCCGCAGGCTCTCGATCAGCTCCTTCACCACGGAGGCGGGCAGCGTCTTGCCGGCCTTCTGCTTCCAGATCACGAAGCCGCAGCCCGGATCCTCGCGCGACCAGCAGGAGTAGCCCTTGCGGTTCTCGATGATGTCGCGGCCGCAGATCGGGCAGGGGCCCAGGTTGGCCCGCTCGATCTTCACGCCCTTGAGCTTGTCGAGCTCCTGGATCGTGTCCTCGGCAAACTTCTTGATGTCGGACATGAAGCCCTGGCGGCTGTCCTCACCCTGCTCGATCAGGCCGAGGCGGTGCTCCCATTCGCCGGTGAGGCTCGGCGAGGTCAGGGCGTGCTCGCCGAGCAGCTTGATGACCTGCATGCCCTTCTCCGTGGCCATCAGGGCGCGCCCCTCGCGCTCGATGTAACCGACCGAGATGAGCCGTTCGATGATGGCCGCGCGCGTGGCCGGCGTGCCGATGCCCGAGTCCTTCATCGCCTCGCGCAGCTCGGCGTCGTCGATGTCCTTGCCGGCGGTCTCCATCGCGCCCAGCAGCGAGGCGTCCGTGAACCGCCGCGGCGGCTGGGTCTCCTTGCGCAGCGACTCGACCGCGTCGGTCTGGACCGTCTCGCCCTGCTCGAGCTTCGGCAGGAGCTGGTCGCCACCGGTGTCGTCGTCGGGCCGGTCGCCGTTCTCGGCCTCCGCTCCGTAGACGGCCTTCCAGCCGGGCACGAGCAGGACGCGGCCGCTGGTGCGGAAGATGTGCGTGGCCACCGTGGTCTCCACCCGGGTGCGCTCGAACACCGCCTCGGGGTGGAACACCGCGAGGAAGCGCTTCGCCACCAGGTCGTAGACCTTGAGCTCGTCGCCGCCCATCTTCGACAGGTCGTGCTCGGAGCGCGTGGGGATGATCGCGTGGTGGTCGGTGACCTTCTCGTCGTTCACCACGCGACCGAGCGGCAGGCTCTCGAGCGCGGTGACGTACTCGGACGCCTTGCGGTACTGCGCGTTGTGGCCGACGAGCTCAGCCGTGGGCTTGATCTCCGCCACGAGATCGCCGCTCAGGTAGCGCGAGTTCGTACGCGGGTAGGTGAGCGCCTTGTGCTCCTCGTAGAGGCGCTGCGCGGCGGCGAGGGTGCGGCGCGCGCTGAAGCCGTACATCGTGTTCGCGTGACGCTGGAGCGTGGTGAGGTCGTAGAGGAGCTGCGGGTTCTCGCGCTCCTCCTTCTTCTCGAGCTTGGTGATCTCGCCCGGTTGGCCCTCGACGTCCTTCACGATCTTCGCGGCGTCCTCCTCGGCGATGCGCTTGCCGCCGAGGTAGCGGCCGGCGTAGCGGCGCGCCTGGTCGGCCGAGAACTTCGCCTCGACCAGCCAGTAGGGCTCGGGCTTGAAGTCGCGGATGGCCTGCTCGCGCTTCACGACCAGCGCCAGCGTCGGCGTCTGCACCCGGCCCAGCGACACCGCGCCGTCGAACGCCGCCCGCAGCCGGATCGACGCCGCGCGGGTGGCGTTCATCCCCACCACCCAGTCGGCCTCCGAGCGCGAGCGCGCCGCCGCCTCGAGCGGCGCCATCTCCTCACCCGGCCGCAGCTGTCCGAACGCCTCCTCGATCGCCTTGCGCGTCATCGAGTTGAGCCACAGGCGCTGCACCGGCTTCTTGACCTTCGCCGTCTCGTAGACGTAGGCGAAGATCAGCTCGCCCTCGCGTCCGGCGTCGCAGGCGTTCACGACCACGTCCACGTCCTCGCGCGCCATCAGCCGGTGGATCGCGTGCAGCTGCTTCTTGGCCCGCTCGTCGTTGGGGACGAGCTTGAACTTGTCGGGAACGATCGGCAGGTCCGCGAAGCGCCACTTCTTCAGCTTCGGGTCATAGGCCTCGGGCTCGGCGAGACCGACGAGGTGGCCGACCGCCCAGGTGATCAGGTAGTCGTCACCCTCGAGGTAGGTCTTGTCCTTTGCCTGCTTGAAGCTGCCGGGCAGGGCGGACGCGATGTCTCGCCCCACGGACGGCTTCTCGGCTACGACGAGTGTCGTCATGAAGGGGCCAAGATAGAGGGCTCGCTGGACGCGCGTCCACCGATGAGGTCTGGGGTGTGGGGTCTGGGGTGTGGGAAAGCCGTTCCCCACACCCGACACCCCACACCCCACACCCGGGTGCTACTGCGGTCCCAGATACCTGACGTAAACCTGCTGCAACCCGGGATCGGGTCCCACGAGCCCGGGCGTGTCCACGGTCGGCACCGTCGGCGCGATGACGTCGGGATCGATCAGGTCCGGCACCTGGATTCCGTCGTCGACGGCCGAGGACCTCGCCACCGCCACGGTGGGGTCGATGTCCGGGTTGGCCGACTCGAACGGCACGTAGTTGCCGCGGGCACTGGTGGCCGGGTGCTGCGAGGGGGTGTCCAGGTAGCCGTTCGCGGCGTTGCGCGACTCCAGCGAGACGTTGCCGCTCGGGCGGTTCCAGAGGAACACGTCGCGGACGCCGTTGTCGTCGGTCGAGACGCTCGCGGACGGGCGCAGGTTGTCGGCCAGCGAGTCGAAGAGGACGAACTCGCCCGCGTCGGAGACGACCGGGTGGTTCGAGGGGCCGTTGCCCAGGCCGCTGAAGGCCGACTTCGAGACCCACTTCTGCTTGGCGTGCCTGCCCGCCATGTCGGCCTCGAGGACGTCGGAGACGCCGTTGGTGTCGCCGGGGGCGAGATTGCCGGCGAGGGTCTCGAAGGCCACGTAGCGGCCGTCGTCGGTCACGGTCGGGTTCGTGGACGGGCCGTTGCCCGCCGAGCCCGAGGAGCCGGCCGACACGAGCTTCGTGGCGAAGGCGAAGTTCTGCACGCCCTTGCCGGCGATGTGGGTGAACTTGCGGATGAACGTGCGCTCGTACACGTCGAGGACGCCGTTGTGGTCGCCCTTGGTCAGATTGCCCGCGAGCGACGAGAAGACCAGAGCCTTTCCGGCGCGGGCGAACGACACGCGCTGGGAGTCGCCGCGTCCGGCCTTGCCCTTCGCGGACGCCGACGCGAGGAACGTCAGCCCTCTGAAGCCCCTGTCGAGCCTGGCCCCCTTCAGCACCTTCACGTAGACCTGCTTGGTGCCGGCGGCCGGCCTGCTGGTCACCGCGCTCTTCCAGGCGCCGATCTTGGTGCTGGTCAGCGCCAGGTTGGTGGCGTCGGAGACGAAGGCCACGCGCTCGCAGTCGCCGTCGACGGCGACCTCGTAGGTCGAGCCGTTCGACTGGCGGCCGTGGGCGTCCACGGACACGCGCGTGATCTGCTTGTTGGCAAGGTTGTAGACGAAGGCGTCGGGCTTGCCGTTGGTGTCGCCCGGGACCAGGTTCGACGCGTCCGAGACGAAGGCGATGCAGGTCGGCGCGTGGTGCGAGTCGCCGTCGATCGCGGCGCGGTAGGAGCGGCCGTTGGCGGGCTGGCCGCCGAGGCCGTGCGAGACCAGGTCGGTGGCGCCGGCCAGCCAGGGCGTGCCGTTGTGGCCCCAGGAGCCGCCGCGGTTGACGACGAAGACGTCGGTGAGCCCGTTGGTGTCGTTCGGGACGATGTTCGTCGCGTCGGACTCGAAGGCGATCACTCGCGCGACGCGCTGGTCGTGGGAGACCGCGGGGTTGCGGGACACGCCGTTGGGCAGCCCGCCGTCATACGCGCGCGAGAGAAGGAAGGTGGTGCGGTTGGAGTCGGCCTGGGCGAAGGCGGTGGCCGGCGCGAGCACGCCGAGGATGGCGGCCGCGAGCAGGGGAACGCGAAGGGAGGGACGCATACTCTCGTGATCGGCACCCGCTCCTCCCTCTTGAGACTGAGGGCGCGCGGGTGGACGTGCGGCCAGCCGCAAGCGCGTCTAGGGTGGTTTCGTGCGATCTCGACTGCGCGCGCTCGTGCTCGCCGGCGCGCTCCTGGCCATCCCGGCCACGGCCTCCGCCGCGCCGATCCCCAGTGACTTCTTCGGGGTCTCGTCGCCTGACCTGATCGGCCTGACTCCGGCCCAGCGCCTCCCGATCATCGCGGACCAGCAGGCGGCGGGAGTGCGCGTTTTGCGGCAGCTGTTCGACTGGTCCGCGATCGAGCAGACCAAGGGCAACTACTCCTGGACCAGCACCGACTCGTTCATGGCGAGCGCGGCGCGGGCGGACATGGAGGTTCTCCCGGTTGTCCTGTACAGCCCCACGTGGGCCAGCAGCTGCCCTTCGTTCAGCAACCCCAAGGGCTGTCCCCCCGCGAACTACTCCGACTACGGCAACTTCCTCGTCACGCTGATCGGGCGCTACGGCCCCGACGGGAGCTTCTGGCGGAGCAACCCCACCGTGCCCAAGCGCCCGATCACCGCCTGGCAGATCTGGAACGAGCCCAACTTCCCGTCGTACTGGGGCACCCCCGACGCGGCGGCCTACGCACGAATGCTCATCGCGGTGGCGCCCTACATCCGGGGCGCTGACCCTGACGCCGAGATCGTCACCGCCGGGATGCCCGACAGCCTGGTGCGCACCGCTATTCGCCTCGTCCCGTACGTGAACGCGCTATACGCCGCCGGGGCGAAGGGCTCCTTCGACACCCTGGCTCTCCACATCTACGACGACACGCCGGATCTCTCCGTCGGGCTGGTCGACCAGGTGCGAGCGATCATGAACGCCAATGGCGACAACGCGGTGCCGATCTGGGTCACCGAATGGGGCTGGGGCAGTGGTGGAGCCGCGTCGCGCTTCACGACCGACCTGGCCGGCCAGGCGGCCGACGTCGATGCCCTGATGGGAACGATCGTGGCCCGCCACGAGGACCTCAATGTCCGCGGACTGATCGAGTACCTGTGGCACGACGGTGCTCCTCAATCGGACACGAGCACCGGTTGGGCCGACCACACCGGCATGGTCTTCCAGGACTACAGCCACAAGCCGTCCTATGACGCCTACCGCAACCGCGCGGTCGACACCACGCCGCCGGACACCGTCCTGACCGGCGCCCCGTCGGG
>DATNBJ010000416.1:0-2683 GCA_035572055.1 Thermoleophilaceae bacterium
AGGTGGATCAAGCAGGACCTGGGCGTGGAGGCGATGGCGCACCTGAGCTGCGTCGGCGAGCCAGTCGAGCGCCTGCGCGAGATCCTCGACCAGATGCGCGACGCGGGGATCGAGAACGTGCTCGCCCTGCGCGGCGACGCCCCGCGCGGCGAGACCGAGTGGAAGCCGCACCCGGGCGGGCTCAAGTACTCCACCGAGCTCGCGAAGCTGATCACCGACAACTACGACTTCGCGGTAGGCGCCGCCTGCTTCCCGGAGGTGCACCCCGAGGCGCCCGACATGGCCAGCGACATCAAGTTCCTGAAGGAGAAGGTCGGCGCCGGGGTGGGCTTCCTGATCACCCAGCTCTTCTACGACAACGAGCTCTACTTCGACTTCGTCGAGGAGGCGCGGAACGCCGGCATCACCGTGCCGATCATCCCGGGGATCATGCCGGTGACGAACTTCAACCAGATCAAGCGGATCACCGAGATGTGCGGCTCCGTCATCCCGCCCGACTTCGAGCGCGAGCTGGCCGCGCGCGCCGACAACCCCAATGCCCTGACGGAGCTCGGCGTGGCCTACGCCACGCTCCAGTGCGCGGAGCTCCTGTCCCGCGGCGCGCCGGGCATCCACTTCTACACGCTGAACCGCTCGCCCGCCACGCGCGCGATACTCGCCGCGCTGCGCGGGGCGCGGCCCTGGAACAGGACGCTCACGCCGGTCTGAGCCATGGCCGAGCGGGCGATCGAGTTCGGCCTCTTCGTCAATCCGTCGGCTGAGTCGTACCGGGACTCGATCGAGATCGTGCGGGCCGCCGAGCAGGGCGGCATCGATCTCATCGGCATCCAGGACCACCCGTACCAGCACCGCTTTCTCGACACCTGGCTGCTGATGGCCGACCTGCTGGCGCGCACCGAGCGCCTGCGCTTCTTCCCCGACGTGGCGAACCTGCCGCTGCGCATGCCCACGCTGATGGCCAAGCAGGCGGCGTCGCTCGACTGGATGAGCGGCGGGCGCTTCGAGCTCGGCCTCGGGGCGGGCGCGTTCTGGGAGGGGATCGAGGCGATGGGCGGTCGAGCGCTGAGCCCGGGCGAGAGCGTCGACGCGCTCGAGGAGGCGATCCCGATACTGCGCGCCTGCTGGAGCGGGGAGCGCACGGTGGACTTCGACGGCGAGCACTACCGCGTGAAGGGCTTCCACCCCGGGCCGCCCCCGCCGCATCCCATCGAGATCTGGATCGGCGCCTACAGGCCGCGGATGCTGCGGCTCACGGGCCGCCTGGCGGACGGCTGGCTGCCGTCGCAGGGCTACATGCCGCCCGAGCAGGTGGCCGAGGCGCGCAGGGCGATCGACGAGGCGGCCGCGAAGGCCGGCCGTGACCCCTCCGAGATCCGCGGGCTCTACAACGTGGGCGGGATCGAGGGCGACGCGGATGCCTGGGCGGAGACGCTGACCCGCTGGGCCGAGGAGCTGAGCGTGACCACCTTCATCCTCCCAGCGGAGGACCCGGCGCAGGTGGAGTGGCTTGCCGGCGAGGTGATACCGGCCCTAAAGCGCTGATGCCCGCCGGGGAGGGCGGGCATCAGCGGTAACAGCTGGAGGGTTCGGCCGTGAGGCGGCCTTGCAGGCACCACACCTATTCCAAGTCACGGCCTTTGTCCAGACCGGCGACGTCGTAAATACCGCGTAGCGGTCACGAACTTGACGCAACGACATAACGCTCGGGGTCCGTCTCCACCTTCTCCACCTCGCCGCGCCGCTCCAGGTACAGCAGGTAGGAGAGCGCCTCGGACAGCCCGCGGTTCGCGAGCATGGGCGTGAGCTCGGTCGTTCCCACGAGCGCGGGCACGATCTCGAATGGCGTGTGCCGCTCCTCGGCGATGGCCGAGCGCACCACGTCGATCCGCTCCGCCACCGTGGCGCGGTTCGCCTCCACGTGGGCGCGCACGTCGATGAACGGGCGGCCGTGACCCGACACGCAGAGCCGGGCGTCGAGCTCGTCGACCACGTCGAGACTTGCGAGGAACTCGCCCACCGGGTCCGGGGTCCAGCCGTAGTCGTAGTAGAGCGATACGCGGCCCAGCAGGTGGTCGCCCGAGATCAGGATGCCGCGCTCGCGCTGGTGTAGGACCACGTGCGAGGGCGCGTGGCCGGGAGTCTCGTAGACGTCCCAGGTGCCGAGGTCGGTCTCGACCGTCACGCCCGGGAGCAGGTCCCGGTTCGGCTCGACGACCGCGACGATGCCGCTGCCGTTGTCCTTGCGGGCCTCGCGATAACGCTCGAGCGCCTGCTCGGGCACGCCGCTCTGGCGCGCCACCTCGAGGCGGCGCTCCAGGCTTCGCTCGGGATCCGCCAGCCCGCGCGTCATGTGCTCGTGGTTGGGGTGCATCCACAGCTCGCAGCCCGCCGCCTCCACGATCGGCGCCGCCAGCCCGTAGTGGTCCGAGTGCGCGTGCGTGCAGACGAGCAGGCGGACGTGCTCCAGGCTCAGCCCCGCCTGTCCCATCGCCTGCTCCAGGCGGCCGAGGCCGCCCGGCTCCGCCAGCCCGGTGTCCACCAGCACCACTCCGCTGCCCGCCGCGATCGCATAGGCGTTCACGTGCGGCACTCCCGGCCAGCCGACGATCGGCAGTCGCAGGCGCCATAGGCCGGGCAGCACCTGATCGGCCCGCGGTAGGTTGCGCTTTCGCTCGCCGGGCGT
>DATNBJ010000417.1:0-2601 GCA_035572055.1 Thermoleophilaceae bacterium
AAAGCGGGGGAGGCGCCCGACCGCGCCGGCCTCGTGCTGCTGGCGCTGATCCTCGTCGCCGGCGTCGCGAACCTCAACCTGTCCGTCGCGAACGTCGCGCTGCCCGACATCGGGAAGCACTTCGACTCGTCGCAGACCACGCTGGACCTGATCGCCGTCGGCTACTCGCTCGGCCTCGCCGCGACGGTGCTGTACCTCGGCGCGCTCGGTGACCGGTACGGGCGCAAGATGATGCTGCTGGGCGGCCTCGTGCTGTCCGTCCCCGCCTGTCTGCTCGCCGCCTTCGCGCCGAGCGACGGGGTGCTGTTCGGGGCGCGCGTGCTCGGCGGCGTCTCGGCCGGCATGGCCTATCCGACGACGCTGGCGCTGATCACGGCGCTGTGGTCGGGGCCGGGGCGCACGCGCTCGATCGCGCTGTGGTCGGCGCTCGGCGGCGCGATCGCCTCGCTTGGACCGCTGGTGGCGGGCGCGCTGCTGGAGCACTTCTCCTGGGGCTCGGTCTTCCTCATCACGCTGCCGCTCGTCCTGGTCGCGTTCCCGATGGCCGCGAAGTTCGTGCCCAGTCACGTCAACGAGACGACCGATCCGGTGGACAACCCGGGCGGCGTCCTCTCCGTCGTGATGGTTGCGGCCCTGATCCTCTCGATCAACTTCGCCCCGGTGCCGAACAAGGGGACGCTGAGTCTCGGGCTGGCGGCGATCGCCGCGGCCGCGCTCGGCGGCTTCTACATCCGGCAACGCCGCGCCCGGAACCCGCTCTATGACCTGAAGGTGGCCTCGCGCCGCATCTTCTGGGTCGCCGCGTGCGCGGGGATCATCGTCTTCGGCTCGCTGATGGGCGCCGCGTTCGTGAGCCAGCAGTTCCTGCAGAACGTGCTCAGCTACTCCACGCTCGGCGCGGGCGCGGCATTCCTGCCCACGATCGTGTTCATGGTGCTCGTCGCGCCGCGCTCGGCCAAGCTGGTGGAGGCCCGCGGCGCCCGCTTCACGCTCATGTGCGGCTACCTGTTCCTGCTCCTCGCCTTCCTCACGATGCTCCTCCTGTGGAAGCCGGGGATCCCCTACTGGAAGGTCGGCCTCGCCTACGTGTTCATCGGGATCGGCGTCGGCTTCGCCGGCACCCCCGCGTCCCACTCGCTCACCGGCTCGGTCCCCGTGCGGCGCGCCGGCATGGCGTCCGGCACGGCCGACCTCCAGCGCGACCTCGGCGGCGCGATCATGCAGTCGATCTTCGGCGCCCTGCTCACGGCCGGCTACGCGGCCGCAGCCACGGCTGCGATCGCCGCCGCGCCGAACAACCAGCATGTGACCGACAGCGTCCAGGCGCAGCTCACCAAGTCGTTCGCCGGCGCGGAATCCGTAGCGCAGCAATATCCGCAGTACGCGACCCAGATCACGGCCGCCGCGAAGCAGTCCTTCCTCGATGGCGACCAATGGGCCTACACCGCGGGCATCGTCGCGGTCCTGCTCGGCGCGGCGCTCGTCTTCTTCCTCTTCCCGAAGAGGGACGAGGAGCAGCGACTGCTCGCGCGCTACGAGGACGAGGACACGGCACCGGAAAGTGACGACCAGCCGGATCAGGCGTCGACGCGGAGGCGTTCGCTCGCTCAGAGGAGCCTGGTCGAGGAGGGCGAAGGCCGGCGGCAGCGGCGCGGCGCCCCTTGATCCCATGGGCGAACTGCGAGAATCGCGCCCTTCTCGCCCGTGCCCGAGACCCCGCTAATCAGCCTCGACCACGAGGAGCTCGTCATTCGCCGCGGGCGCCGCAGCGGCGTCTACACGATCGTCGCGGTGCACTCCACGACGCTCGGCCCTGCGCTCGGCGGCTGCCGCATGTGGCGCTACGAATCGAGTGCCGACGGCGCGCGGGACGCACTGCGCCTCTCGCGTGCGATGACCTTCAAGGCCGCCGCCTGCGGCCTCGACCTCGGCGGCGGCAAGGGCGTGATCTGCCTCGAGCCGGGCCGGGCGCCCACGGGCAAGCTGCGGCGCGACCTGCTGCTCGACTTCGCCGACACGGTGCAGGTGCTGGAGGGCAGCTACATCACCGCCGAGGACGTGGGCACCGGTTCGCGGGACATGGCGGTGATCGCGGAAACCACGAAGTACGTGACGGGACTCGGCCGCAAGGGCGGCGGCAGCGGGGATCCGAGTCCGTACACGGCGCAGGGAGTGGAGGCGGCGATGCGCGCCTGCGCGGAGCGCGTGTTCGGCAAGCCGGAGCTGAAGGGCCGCACCGTGAGCGTGATCGGTGCCGGCCGGGTCGGATTCCAGCTCGCCAAGCGGCTCAGCAAGGCGGGCGCCAGGGTGCTGATCGCCGACATCGACGAGACCAAGCGCGCTGCCCTGACGAAGCTGCCGGGCGTCAGGTGGACCGACCCGAGCAGCGCGATGCTCGCCGACGTGGACGTGGTGGCGCCCTGCGCTCTCGGCGGCGTGATCGACCAGGTGAACGTGGGTCGGCTGCGCTGCCGGATCGTGTGCGGCGCCGCGAACAACATCCTGGCCCACGAGGGGCTGGCGGACGACATGGCCGCCCACGGCATCCTCTACGCGCCCGACTTCATCGCCAACGCCGGCGGGCTGATCAACGTGTCGCTC
>DATNBJ010000418.1:0-3997 GCA_035572055.1 Thermoleophilaceae bacterium
ATCTCCACGCTGCGGCCGTCGGCGCGGCCCTTCGAGACGTCGCGCTGCTTGCGCTCGCCGGTGGACGCGGGGAGCATCCCGTACTCGGCCGTGACCCAGCCGCGGCCCGATCCCACCAGCCAGCGCGGCACGTCCTCTACCGCCGACGCCGTGCAGATCACGCGCGTGCCGCCCGCCTCGATCAGCGCCGAGCCGGTGGCCGAGCGCACGAAGCCGGGCGTGATCGTCAGCGGCCGCAGCTCGTCGGCGCGGCGTCCGTCGTGCCTCATGCCACCGCCCGCCTCTCGACGCCGACCCGCTCCACCTCGCCGAGCGGCATTTGGAGGAAGCGCGTGCCCACGCGGCGGAACTCCTCCGGGTCGCCCGTGCAGAGGAAGCGGTAGTCCCCGCGGCGGTCCTCGTCGTTCTCCATCCCGTCGAGCGCCGCCCGGACCGCGTCCGCGATCGCCTGGCCGGAGCTCACGATCGTCACGCCGCGGCCGAGCGCGCGCTGGATGATCGGCCGGACGAGCGGGTAGTGCGTGCAGCCGAGGATCACCGTGTCGACGCCCGCCGCCCGGAGCGGCGCGCAGTAGCCCTCGACGCAGTCGACCAGGCGCTGGTCGACCTCGCCCGCCTGGATCAGCGGAGCGAGCTCGGGGCAGGCGACGGCATGAAGCGTCGCGTTCGGCAGGGCGCGCTCGTACGCGCCGCTGGCCACCGTCGCGGGCGTGGCGAGCAGCCCCACGTGCCCGTTGCGCGAGGCGCGCGCCGCGAGCTGCGACTCGGGCGTGACCACCCCCACCACGCGCCCGAAGCGCTCGCGGAGTGCGGGCAGCGCGGCCGACGTCGCGGCGTTGCAGGCCACCACGAGCAGCTTGGCGCCGCGCGCCAGCAGCAGCTCGGCCAGCTCGAAGGCGAAGGCACGCAGCTCCTCCGCCTCGCGCACGCCGTAGGGGAAGCGCGCGGTGTCGCCGAGATAGACGAAGTCCTCGTGCGGCAGCGACACCAGGCACTCGTGGAGGACGGTGAGTCCTCCCACGCCGGAGTCGAACATGGCGATGGGCAGCTCGCGCTGAGGCACGGGCGGAGATGTTCGCAGGCTCAGGCGACGGCGGCTTGGGAGCCGCTCGCCACGAACCCGCGGTGCCAGAGCCCCAGGCTCAGCAGCAGGAACAGCGGCTTCGTGAGGTCCAGCTCGCCGCGCTGGTGGGTGGACATCAGGCGGCGCAGCTCGCTCTCCTGGAACAGCTCGCGGCAGAGCTCGCCCTCGCCGAGCAGCACTTCCTCGAGCGTCGGCCGCAGCTCCGCGCGCAGCCAGCGGTCGAGCGGCGTGTCCCAGCCCAGCTTGCGGCGGTGCACGATCTGGGCCGGCAGCAGGCGCTCCATCGCCTTCTTGTGGATCCACTTGCCGGTGCGGCCGTGCACCTTCTGCGAGGGGTCCATCGACTCGACGAGCGACACCAGGTCCTGGTCGAGGAACGGCACGCGCAGCTCCACCGACTCGGCCATCGACATCTTGTCGGCGATCATCAAGAGCTCGTCGGGCAGCGTCAGGCGGGTGTCCACGTAGAGCATCTGCGCGAGCGGCGGGAGCTTGGCCACGTGGCGCCGGTGGCGCTCCACGACCTCCGCCAGCTCGGGGTCGCCGATCAGCGGCCGCATGCGCTCGCCGTACAGGCGCTGCTTGTCGGCCGGGCTGAAGATGCTGTAGGCGGAGAGCAGCAGGTCGGCGTCGCCCTTCGCGTCGAGCGTGGCGAGTCCCTTGCGGAGCTGCGCATTCGAGGTGCGCTCGGCCAGCCGGGCCAGCGGCCGCGTGAGCGGCGCCACCGTGCGCAGGCCGGTGGCCAGCTTCACGCCGAGGTGGCGGCCGTAGCCGCCGAGCGGCTCGTCGGCGCCCTGACCGGTCAGGGCTACGGGCACGCTCGGCTTCATCAGCTCCGCCACGAAGCGCACGGCCAAGGCGCTGGTCGAGCCCACCGGCTCCTCCAGGGTGAGCAACGAACCGGGCAGCCGCTCCAGGTACTCGTCGGCGCCCACCACGATGGACTCGTGCTGAGCGCCGAACAGCCGCGCGGTCTCGCGCGCGAGCGGGATCTCGTTCGTCCCCTCGCCACCGCCGGTGAACCCCACCGTGAACGTGCGCATCTGCTGCGAGTGCTTCGCCACCACGGCGGCGATCGCGGCGGAGTCCACGCCGCCGCTGAGCATCACGCCGATCGGCCGGTCGCTCATCATCTGGCGCACCACCGCGCGCTCGAACGCGGCCGAGTACTCCTCCACGAGCCGCTCGGTGTCGGTGCGGGTGGGACGCGGCTCGCCGGTCCACCAGCGGCGCTCGCTGATCCCGGTCCTGTCGATGCTGAGCGAGCTGGCGGGCGGCAGCTTCTGCACCCCCTGGAAGAGCGTGCGCGGCGCCGGCACGAAGCGGTAGGTGAGGAACTGGTCGACCGCGTGGAGGTCGAGCTCGCGTGACACGGCCGGGTCCATCAGCAGCGCTCTCAGCTCGGACGCGAACGTGACCCGCCCGCTCGCCTTCGTCCAATAGAGCGGCTTGACGCCGAACTTGTCGCGCGAGAGATGCAGCGTGTGCTTGCCGGCGTCCCAGAGGGCGATCGCGAAGATCCCGTTCAGGCGCTCGACGAACGCCTCGCCGTGCTCCTCGTAGAGATGCGGGATGACCTCGCCGTCGCTGTGCGAGCGCATCCGGTGGCCGCGCTTCTCCAGGTCGTCGCGCAGCTCCTGGTGGTTGTAGATCTCGCCGTTGAAGATCACGACGACGTCGCCGGCCTCGTTGCAGAGCGGCTGCTCGCCGTTCTCCACGTCTACGATCGCGAGCCGGCGCATGCCGAGACCGACGTGTTGGTTGAAGTGCTCGCCCGAGCCGTCGGGCCCGCGGTGGTGCAGTTGCGACACCATCGCGCGCAGCAGATCGCGGTCGACCTCGCCGCTCCGCGAATAAATCCCAGCAATTCCGCACATCAGCCGTCACCGGCTGTAGCTTGCACGCCCACGCAGCCACCTTAATGCGACAAGTGACGCAAATGCCTCAACCTGACGCGGCCGAGCAGCGGCGTCACCTCGTTAAGAACACTGCTTTTTACTCGGCTGCCACGGGGCTGTCGCGGATCGCGGGGCTCGCGCGCGAGATCGTGGCGGCGTCGAAATTCGGCATCACGGGCCCGATGTCGGCGTTCACGATCGCCTACCAGGTGCCGAACGTGCTGCGCGCGCTCTTCGCCGAGGGACCGCTCCAGGCGGGCTTCGTGCCGGTGTTCACCGAGCTGCTCGAACGCGGCGATCGCAAGGAGGCGTTCCGGGTCGCCTCGGCCGTCTTCTGGCTGATCTGCCTGGTGATGGGCGCCTTGACCGCGGTGTTCGTGCTGGTGGCGCCGGTGGTGATGCCGCTGCTGGCGCCCGGCTTCCACGACCAGCCCCAGCTCAAGCACCTGACCACCCACCTGGCGCAGATCCTGTTCCTCACCGTGCCGCTGCTCGGGCTGTCCGGGCTGACCGTGGGCATGCTCTATTCGTTCGACCACTTCGGCGCGCCCGCCATCGCGCCGCTCGCGTGGAACGTCGTGGTCATCGGCTGCCTGATCGCGCTGCCGCCGCTGTTCGACAAGGACCACCAGATCTACGCGTACGCGATCGGCGTGCTCGGAGGAACGGTGGTCCAGCTCCTGTTGCCGATGCCCTGGCTGCGCGGCCGCGGCGGGAGCCTCAGCTTCTCCCTCGATTGGCGCAACGTGCACGTGCGGCGGGTGCTGAAGCTGATGCTGCCGGTGACGATCGCGCTGGGGATCGTGTCGCTCAACCTGCTCGTGGACTCGTTCTTCGCCACGTTCGTGAGCCCGGAGGCGCCCGCCGCGATCGAGCGCGGCTTCCGGCTCGGGCAGGTTCCCCAGGGGCTCTTCTCGGTGGCGATCGCGACGATCCTCTTCCCCACGCTGGCGCGGCACGCGGTGCGCGGCGAGCACGACCAGCTCCGTGCGCGGATGGCGGGTGGGGTGCGCCA
>DATNBJ010000419.1:0-14849 GCA_035572055.1 Thermoleophilaceae bacterium
GGCGAGGTGAGGTCATTCGCCTGGAACGAGATGACCCCCGACCAGACGATCGGGAAGATCCCGAACAGCCCGATCAGGACGACCGCGGGCGCGACGAACGCCCATCCGGCCAGATGCTCCGAGTAGAGCGCTCGCTTTGCCCAGGTCACGCGAAGGCGACCACTAGCCCGGCACCGCGAGGATGCTGTTGGTCTTCTGGGCCGCCGAGCTGAGCGCCTGCTGCGGCTGCGACTTGCCGAGCAGCACGCTGACCACCGACTCGCCCACGGCGCTCGAGATCCTCGGGTAGGTGGCGATCACCGGCCGCACCTGGGTGGCGTTCTTGAGGTTGTCCGCCCACACGCCCACGCCCGGGTACTTGTCGAGGAACTGCTTGTAGTCCGGCTGCTTGAGCGTGGCGGCCCGCACCGGCAGCGCCCCGGTGAGGATGTCCCACTTGAGGTCGACCTCCGGCGAGCTGAGCCACTTGAGGAACTCCCAAGAGGCCTGCTTGCGCGCGTCGCCGTTGTCGAACATCACCCAGTTGTCCGGGCCGGAGATCGTCTGGTGGTTCTGGTCGCCGGGGAGGATCTGCACACCGTACGCGGCGCCGCCGTCCTGGATCTGCGTCAGATCCCACGGGCCCGTGAACAGCATCCCGATGTGGTTCGAGGCGAACAGGCCCAGGTAGTTCTGGTTGCCGTTGTCGTTGTAGATCGCCTTCGCCTGGGCGAGGCGCTGGATCAGGCTCATCGCCTTCACTCCGGCCGGGGAGTCGAACGCCGCCTTCTTGCCGTCGGGGCTGAGGATCTGGCCGCCGGCCTGCCAGAGCAGCGCCCAGTAGCGCCAGACCGTGTCCTCGCTGCCGTCGGCCACGTAGGCCCAGCCGAACTTCTTCTGGGCCGGGTTGGTCAGCTTCAGCGCGGCGTTCTCGAAGTCGCTCCAGGTCCAGTCCGGCGTCGGCGGCGACAGGCCGGCGTCGGCGAACATCTTCTTGTTGTAGACGAGCGCGAGGTTGTCCACGAGCGCGGGGAATCCGACGACCTTGCCGTTCACGGTCGCGGCCTCGCGCTCGGCCGGCCAGAAGTCGTTCCAGTTGAACGTGGCCTTCTCGCGGTTGATGAACTCGTTCAGGTCGACCGTCTTCGGGCTCTTCGCGATGTTCGCCGCCCACGAGCCGTAGAGGTAGGCGAGGTCCGGCGGCTTGCCCCCGGCGATCGCGGTGAGGACCTTCTGCAGCGCGAAGTCGCTGTTGCCGTAGAAGTGCGGCGTCACCGTGATGTTCTTGTGCGTGGCGTTGAACTCGGACGCGAGCGTGTTGATCGCCTTCTGCTCGGCGTCCGTGTAGCCGTGCCAGAGCGTGATGCTCACGTGGCCGCTCGGCCCGGTGGAGGCCGCGGACGACGACGACGAGCTGCTCTTCCCACTTCCCCCACAGCCCGCCGCCACGGAGGCTGCGGCCAACACGAGTGCTGCGAATGCGGCGATTCCACGGCGCTTCACTTGTCACCTCCAACGATCACGGCAGGACCACGGACCTCGTGAGATGGCGCGGCCGGTCGGGGTCGAGCCCCCGGGCCTGTGCCAGTGCGACGGCGGCTCGCTGGATGCCCACGAGCTCGGCCATCGGGTCCGCTCCGTTCTCCACGACACTTGCCCCCGTCTCGCGGATGTCCGCGAGGAGAGCCGGCTCGCAACGGCCGAGCATCCAGACGAGCGTGCGCTCGCCGGCCACGCTGATCGGGCCGTGGCGGTACTCCATGGCCGGGTAGGACTCGGCCCACGCCCCGCCCGCCTCTCGCAGCTTCAACGCCGCCTCGCCCGTGAGGCCCACGGTCCAGCCGCCGCCGAGGAAGACGAACTGCTCGAACGCCGCGGGATCCGCGGGGATCGGCTTCGCCAGCGCCTCCTCGGCGTCGGCGATCGCGGCGGTCAGGTCGTGGCCGAAGTGCGCGCGCAGGAGCGCGAGCGCCGCGGTGGCGAAGCGGGTCTGGACCACCGACTCCTCGTCGGCGAACGGCATGAGGATCGACTCGCCGGCCGCCAGCGCCACCGGCGCCTCGGCGGCGGTCGTGATCGCGAGCGAGCGCGTGCCGTTGTTCAGCGCCTGCAGCGCGCGCACCACCTCGGTGGTGGTGCCGGAGCGGGAGATCGCGATCACCAGGTCGTAGTCGCGGCCGAGCGGCATCTCGGATGCCACGAACGCGTCGCTCTCGCCGAGGGCGAGCGCCTCGCGGGCGGCCGCGGCGGACTGCGCCATGTAGTACGAGGTCCCGCAGCCGATGAGCGCCACCCGCGCGCCGGGCGCCGGCAGCTTGTCCGCCACCTGGGGCAGCAGCGCCAGCGCGTCGCGCCACACCCCCGGCTGGCTTTCGATCTCGCGGCTAGTGACGCTCATATCTGCGCGATTCCGGCCAGATTCGCGCAACATACATCAGAAGACCGCGAGCCCGCAACTTATACTCGCGCTCGTGCGCCAACCCGAGCGTCTCAGCGCGATCCTCGAGCGCCTGTCCGCGGACGGCAGCCTCAGCGTGAGCGACCTGTCGGCCGGGCTCGGCGTGTCCTCCGCCACGATCCGCCGCGACCTCGAGCTGCTGGAGCGCCAGCGCCTGCTCTCGCGCACGCACGGCGGGGCGGTGCCCCAGGGCGTGCTGTACGAGCTGCCGCTGCGCTACAAGAGCGGCCGCTTCCAGGAGGAGAAGCTGCGGATCGCGCGCGAGGCGGCCAGCCGTGTGGCGGACGGCTGGGCGATCGGGCTCACCGGCGGGACGACGACGACCGAGGTGGCGCGCACGTTGGTGGAGCGCCGGCAGCTCACGGTGGTGACGAACGCGTTGAACATCGCGTCCGAGCTGGCGGTGCGCGCGAACCTGAAGCTCGTCGTGACGGGCGGCGTGGCGCGGCCCGAGTCCTACGAGCTCGTGGGCCCGATAGCCGAGTCCAGCCTGGCGGGGCTGAACCTCGACATGGTCTTCCTGGGCGTCGACGGCATCTCGCCCGACGCGGGCCTGACCACCCACCACGAGGTGGAGGCGCACACGGACCTAGCGCTGATCGACCGCGCCCGCAGCGTCGTGGTCGTGGCGGACAGCTCGAAGATCGGCCGCGTGGCCTTCGCGCGAATTTGCAGCTTGTCGCGAATTGATGACCTGATTACCGACCGAGAAGCGGACCGCGCCGCACTGGCAGCGATAGAAGAACGCGGCGTACGCGTTACGACCGTTTAGTCCCTAGTCCCTAGATACCGACGGGCATGAGCGAGTCGTGCGCTTCGATGAGCTCATCGACCATCGCGTGCGTCTGCTCGATCGTCAACGTCGCCCCCGCGTTCGGGTCCAGCAGCACCGCTCGATAGACGTGGTCGCGGTTGCCTTCCAGGGCCGCTCTGACGGTCAGCTCCACCACGTTGAGGAAGGTTCGGTTGAGTGCCACGCACTGCGCCGGCATCTTTCCGATCGCTATCGGCTGGACGCCGTTTTGGTCGATTTTGCAGGGAACTTCCACGCAGCAACCCTCGGGTAGGTCGTCGATCAGCCCGTCGTTGCGCACGTTCCCGTACTCGATGCGCGGCGTGCCGGTGACCATCGAGTGGATGTACCGCGGCGCCAGCTCGTTCTCCCCCTCGAGCGACAGGTCGCGGCCCTCGGCGAGCGCGCGCTTCGTGTCCTCGTACTCCTCGAGGTTCTCCTCGGAGCGGCGGATGTACTCGTCCACCGGCACGCGGTAGCGCTCGATCTGGTCGTCGTGGCCCATGAACCAGGGCACGTACTCGGCGCTGTGCTCGCTCGACTCGGTGGGGAAGTGGCCGAACTGCCGGTAGAGCTCCACGCGCACGCGCCGCGCGAGCCCGTCCGGGTCCTGTTCGATCGCGCGGTCGAGCAGCGGATAGAGACTCTCGCCTTCGCGCTCGAAGCGGAGCACGAACGCCTGGTGGTTCAGGCCGGCGGTCAGGTAGTCGATCTCCTCGTGCGGCACGCCCACGATCGCCGCCAGCTCCTCGTGCGTGTTCTGCACCGAGTGGCAGAGCCCGACGATGTTGTCGAAGCGGGCGCCCTCGAGCACTCCCCAGATGAGCATCGCCATCGGGTTCGCGTAGTTGAGGAGCAGGGCGTCCGGGCAGACCTCGGCCATGTCGTCGGCGATCGACACGATCACCGGGATCGTGCGCAACCCGCGGAAGATCCCACCGACGCCGAGTGTGTCGGCGATGGTCTGCCGGAGCCCGTACTTCGCCGGGATCCGGAAGTCCCGCAGCGTGGCGTCGAAGCCGCCGACCTGGATCTCGTTCACCACGAAGTCGGCGCCGTCGAGGGCGGCGCGGCGGTCCGCGTGCGCCTCGACCTTCAGGCTCGAGCCCGCCTGCCTGTCGAGCTGTCGCACCAGCGCCTCCGCCGTGCCGAGGCGCTCCTCGTCGATGTCGTGGAGCGAGATCGTGAGGTCCACGAGCTCGGGGAAGGCCACCAGGTCGGCCACGATGATGCGCGTGAACTCGACGCTGCCGGCGCCGATCAGGGTGACCTTCGGCATGCGCGTTAGTGTTTCAGTTCAGCCGATATCGCACAAGAACGCGCATCAGCGTCGTCCGGCGAGGTGGTCGGCGAGGGCGGCGCGCGGGGCGTCGCGATCGAGCTTGGCGGCGAGGAACTTCTGCCGGCCGTCGTTCGGGTCCACCACCCAGGCGAAGTGGAACGTCGCGTCGATCGGGACCGCGCTCGTGCCACCGCGGGCGATCATGTGGCCACTGCCCAGCACCTGGCCCGGAGCGATCTCCTCGAGCTCGATGTCGGAGATCCGGACCTCGTCGAACATCTCGAAGAACGACCGCCAGAGCAACCGCACCGCCTCGGCGCCGCGCAGCTCGGACGGCGAGCCGGCGAGCGCGCCGATGTCGGGATCGCCGGAATAGTCGATGTCCGGGTCGAAGAGCTCGTCGAAGATGGCGTCGGCGTTGCCCGCGTTGAAGAGCTCGAAGCTGCGGCGGATGGAGGGGAGCGCCTGGCTCACGGCGCGATCATCGCATTGGCGGCCGGCGGTACGTACTCGAGGATCCGGCCGAGGTCGCGAAAGCCGAGCCGCGCGTAGACGCCCTCGGCCATCGCGGTCGATTGCAGGCTGGCGCTGCGGCAGCCGCGAGCACGTGCGTCGTGGAGCAGCGACGTCGTGAGCGCCGAGCCGAGACCCCGCCGCCGCGCGTGCTCCAGCGTTCCGACGTTGAAGATCCCGCAGTCGCCGTCGTGGTCGTAGCCCATGCCCGTCGAGACGTTCTCGCCGCCGAGCCGCGCGATCAGGATGTGGAAGGCGGCGGGGTCCGCTCGGCTCTGGAAGTCGGCCGGCACCCCGACGATGCGCAGGTACTCGCCCCAGGCCGGCGGCGCGAGCTCGATCTGGGGTGGCGGCAGCTCCAGCTCGTCGAGCGCCATCCCCATCGCGCGCGTGGTGGTGTCGAGCGAGTAACCGCGCCGCTCGAGCTCGCCGGCCATCGGCCCGTCGCTCTCGTGAACCCAGGCCGCGAAGCGTGTGACTCCGGCCGCGGCGTACGCGGCCTGCATGGCCTCGACGGCATCGGCGCGCTCGGTCTCGCCGAGCCCACGCTCGAGCAGAGCGTTGTTGTAGACCGCCCGTTCCGGCCCCTTCGGGAAAACCGCCGCCGCGACCCCCGGCAGGCGGGCGAGCACGGCATCGGTGGCAGCGCGCGCGTACTCCTCCCACGAGGCCAGTAGGGTCGCCGTCCCGCGCCGGTGGAGCGATGCAACATCGAGGCCGTCGCGAGGTCTGTTCAGCACGGTGCAATCGTCCCCCACAGACCCGAATCCGTTGCATGCACAGCTCCGCGTCGCGCGGCACACCGAGCGGCTCGAGCAGGTCGTGCGCTTCTACCGCGACGGCATCGGGCTGGCCGAGACCGGCCGCTTCCACGGCCACGACGGCTACGACGGGGTGTTCCTGGAGCTGCCGGGCAGCCGCGCGCACCTCGAGTTCACCTCCGGCGGCGGGCACGGCGCACCCGCGCCACACCCCGAATCGCTGCTCGTCTTCTACCTCGGCAGCGAGGACGCGGTGCAGGCCGTGGCCGCGCGCCTGGAGGCCCCTCCCGTCGCGCCGGCCAACCCGTATTGGGCTCGCACCGGCGTGACCTTCGAGGACCCCGACGGGTTCCAGGTCGTTCTCGTGCCGGAACCCTGGGCGGGATAGGGGCACAACCGGGATCGAAGGACTGGAGCGCCTGCATGATCCTGTTTCGCGCGGGGGGTAAACATCCAGGTGACGCGCTCGGCCAGGTGGGCGCCGGGGCGAGAGGAGGATGAGCCGTGAACCAGCTTGAGAACGTGACCGTCTCGGACACGGGAGAGTGGCGGCAGATCGCGCTGGCGTGCCCGCCGCGCAACCTCCTCGACCCGCCGACGATGGCCGCCTACCGCTCGGCGATCCTCGCCGCGGACGCCGACGACTCGGTGCGCGCCATCGTGATCACCGGCGACGGCGACGTGTTCTGCGGCGGTCTCGACATCGCCCAGATCCAGGCCGGGGCGAGCCCGCTGGAGTTCGCGGCGGGGCTCGTGGAGCTGCTGCGCGTGTTCCCCACGCTCGGCAAGCCGGTGATCGCCGCCGTGAACGGGGACGCGCTCGCGTCGGGCTACTCGCTCGCCTGCGTGGCCGACATCGCGCTGGCGGTGGACAGCGCGCGCATCGGCACGCTCGAGGCCAGCGTCGGCATCTGGCCGATGATCGCCCAGGTGCCGCCACTCCAGCGGCTGCTGCCAAGGCACGCGCTCGAGAACCTGCTCACCGGTGAGCCGTTCACCGCCCAGCGCGCCTGCGAGGTGGGGATCGTGAACCGGGTGGTGGCCGCCGCCGACCTCTGGGCGGAGGTCGAGCGCTGGGTGGGGCTCACAACGCGCGCGGGCGCAGCACTCGCCGCCGGCCGGCGCTCGTTCTACCGCTTCGTCGACCTGGGTTACGACGATGCGCTCAGCGCCGGCCTAGACGAGTTCCGGCGTATGTTTGAGGGCTCATGAGTACGTGAAGCCCTCCTCGATGCGGGCTGTAACACGCGCGGCCGAGGCGGGTCAATCACACGCACCCGACGATGGAGGAGCGATGACCCTCGACTACACGTGCCCCCACTGCGGCGCGACCGAGACCTACAGCCTCGTGCCCAGCGAGCGCGGGGCTGCGCCGGAAGCACCGTCGCGCCCGGCGCCCGAGCTCGACTTCACCTGCTCGAGCTGCGGAGCGACCGACACCTACATGCTCGTCAAGAGCTAGGTGTCCTGAGTCGACACTAGGTCCCGCGCAGGTCGCGGAAGGCGCGCAGCAGCGCATCGCGCGTGGCGCCGTCGGGCGGCGGCTCCGGCGCCTCGTGCAGAGACCCCACGAGCCGCCGCATGTCCTCGAGGTATCCGGCGCACCCGTCGCACTCGGCGAGGTGCGCCTCGAAGCGCACTCGCTCGCGCTCCGGCAGCGTGCCCTCGAGGTAGTCGGTGACGAGCTCGACGAACTCGCGGCACACGAGCGGGTCGTAATGGTGGTGGCGTCGCCACGGCAGCCGCATCAGCCCACCACCTCCACGAGCGGTGTCAATGCCGCGCGCACCCGCGCCCGCGCGCGATGCAGCAGCACGCGCTGGTTGCCGTCGCTCAGGTCGAGCAGATCACAGACCTCGTCCGCCGGCATGCCCACCAGATCGCGAAGGGTGATCACCGCGCGCTGATCCTCGGACAGCTCATCCACCGCCTTGAGCAGATGGGCGCGCAGCTCGGCGCTCAGCAGACCGGTCTCCGGATCGCCGTCGAGCCGCGACGGCGCGCTGCTCCAGCGCCCATCGGCGCCGAACGCGTGCGGATCGACCGCCGGGCGGCCCTCGCTCTCCAGCGCCGAGAAGGGAAGGCTGCGCGCCTCGCGGCTGCCGCGGGTGCGCGCGGTGTTCACGAGGATGCGGAAGATCCAGGTGCGCAGCGACGACCGCCCCTCGAAGGCGTCGAGGCCGCGCAGGACCGAGAGCCACGTCTCCTGCACGACCTCATCCGCCACGGACGGTGTCCTCACGAGCGTGCGCGCCACCCGGCGCAGTGCGCCGTCGTGTTCTGTCACGAGCGCCACGAAAGCCTGCTCGTCGCCGGCACGCAGACGCTCCAGAAGTACCTGCTCCTCCACCTCTGGAGCGAAACCTACCGCTCGGCCTATGAGCTGACAGCCTCTGCGGCCGCCTGCGACCTCACGACCTCGTAGACGCCGTTGGAGATCACGGAGTCCACGAGCGAGTCGATCGAGCCGCGCAGCTCGTCGTAGCCGCCGTCCTGCTGGCTGCGCTCGAGCTCCTCGAGCGTGCCGTCGAAGAAGCCGAACGTGACGACCTCGTTCTCGTCGGCCAGGCTGCGGAGAACGTGGAAGCGGACCCAGCCGGCGGGGGCCGACTCGTCGCCGGGTACGAACCTCTCGACGAACTCGTCGTAGCTGCCGGGCTTCAACCGCCGGACCGTGTGGGCACAGAGCATGTGGGGCTCCTTCCTCCTTCGCTGATGTGAGCGGCCGCGACAGACTCCGAAGCGGAGGAGGCGTTACAACCGCGACTTCAGCGAGCGCGCACCGGACGACGCCGGCCGCCCGCCAGGCGTGGCAGCCGACCGCGTGCCGGTAGAGAACCATCCAGTGCCCGCACGAGCTGATCGCGCCGAGCGCTCAGCAGCCGCGCCGCGTCGGCGGTGGGCTTGAAGGGGTCGGCGATGAACGAGCCGTCGCGCAGCGAGATGGCGGCGATCAGCTCGCCCTCCGCCTCGCCCAGCAGCAGGTGGCCGGGCGGCCGGTCGCGGCTGTCGAGCTGTGCGAGCCGCTCCAGCTCCACCGCGTCATCGGGCGTGTCGGGCCGGATCGTGAGATCGAAGAACGAGTCCATGGGTGCCTTTCGTCATTGGGTGCTCTCACAGAGAGAGACGAAAGGCGGCCGGGGATATTCCCCGGTGTGACGCATCGCACGCAGCTACTCGGTGAGCTGACGCAGCTCCGGCTCGGCCTCCAGCGCGCCGTGCTCGTCGCCGTCGGGCGCCTCGATCACGTGCCAGCCCGCGTCGGTGCCGCCGCCGCCACGACCGACGCCGAGCGGCGTCTGCGCGGTCGCGTCGATCCCGAACGAGAACACGTCGGGCCGCGCGTAGTGGCCGGCCGAGTCGGCGAAGAACTTCGCGAACGGGATGATCCCGAGGTCGATCTCGCCGTAGAGGATCGTCTCGTCGTCGCGGTGCGGCCCGGCCACGTAGGTGGCGTTCGGCGCGACGATCGCGGAGAAGCCGCCGCCCACGCGGATCTTGTCGGTCTGGCCGCTGAGGCCGATCTTCTCGATCGCGCCCTCGTCCACCCGGCTCTGCACGCAGACGACGTAGGCCTGCGCGGCGAGCGCGTGGTACTTGATCGCGGCCTCGGTGAGGTTGTCGAAGTTGCTGGAGTTCGGGTCGGCGGTGACCGCCGAGATCGCCGGCCAGGCCGAGACGTGCACCTGCTGGCCGAGTGCGATCAGCGCGTAGCGGTTCAGGTCCATCGAGTGCTCGAAGCAGATCAGCCCGCCGAGCCGGCCGAGCGGGGTGTCGAGCACGAACACGTCGCGCCCGTCGCCGCGACCCCAGATCGTGCGCTCGGCGTTGGTGGGCTGCAGCTTGCGGTGGCGGGCGATGAGCCGCCCGCCGTCGTCGAACCAGGCGAGCGTGTTGTAGAGCGTGCCGCCGTCGCGTTCGTTCAGCCCCACGCACACCCAGGCGCGCGCGGCGCGGGCGGCCTGGCCGATCCGCCGGGTGGCGTCGCTCGGCAGCTCCACCGACTGCTCGTAGAGCTGCGCGAACAGCGGCGCGCTCTCGGCGGGCGTGTGCGACCAGATCCAGAACGGGTAGCCGGGCAGGAAGGTCTCCGGGAAGACGATCAGGCGGGCGCCCTCGTGGCCGGCCTCCTCGATCAGCCGGCATGCCTTGTCGACGGACGCGTCGAGATCCAGGAACTCCGACGCGGCGTGGACAGCGGCGACCTTGAACGACGACTCCTCGGGCAGTGGCATGCGAGACCTCCGTTGCGGGCTACGGGACGCAGACTACCCGCGTACGCTGCGCACGTGAGCGACATGGACACGGTGCTCGATCACTCCGGCGTCGCCGGCCGGCGGGCGATGGTCGGCGCGACGCTCGGAATCGTCGCCGGGGTGGCGGCCGTGATCGTGGGAGCCTCCTGGTCGGTGGCCGCGCTCTTCGCCGCGGATGTGTTCTTCGTGGTGTTCGTCGCCTGGGTCTGGATCACCGTGTCGCAGGCGGATGCCACCGAGACGGCGCGACTTGCCCGTGCGGAGGACGCATCCCGCACCGCCGCGGAGACCACCCTCCTCGGAGCGGGCGCCGCCAGCCTCGTGGCCGTCGGCTTCACGCTGGGCCAGGCGGGTAGCTCCGGATCCCCCGGCCGCGGGCTCATGACCGCGCTGGCGCTGGGGAGCGTCGCCCTCGCGTGGCTCTCGGTCCACACCGTGTTCATCCTGCGCTACGCGCGGATCTACTACAGCCCGCCGAACGGCGGCGTCGACTTCGGCGACGAGGAGCCGGACTATCGCGACTTCGCCTATCTCGGCCTGACGATCGGGATGACCTTCCAGGTCTCGGACACCGACATCAAGAGCAAGCCCATGCGGCGCACGGCCCTTCACCACGCGCTGCTGTCGTACGTCTTCGGAACCGGGATCGTGGCGGTCACCGTCAGCTCGGTGGCCGCCCTTCTCGGCCGTTAGCCATGCGCCCACTGATGCTCGCGACCCTCACCGACCGCCGCGACTTCGGCGACGACTGGCTGCTCGAGCGCAAGTTCGACGGCGAGCGCTGCGTGGCCGTCAAGGACGGCGACGAGGTGCGGATGGAGTCGCGCACGGGGAAGGACCTGACGAGCAGGTATCCGGAGATCGTTGACGCCCTCGCGGCCCAGAGGCCGGGCCGGCTCGTGCTCGACGGCGAGGTGGTGGCGTTCGACGGCGAACAGACCTCGTTCAGCCGGCTCCAGCAGCGGCTCGGCGTGTCCCACCCGGCGCCATCGCTCGTGTCCGCGTACCCCGTGGTCCTCTGCGTGTTCGACCTGCTCGAGATCGATGGGGAGGACATCGCAGGGCTGGCGCTCGAGGAGCGGCGCAAGCGGCTGGGCAAGGCCGTCCGCAAGCGCGCCGCGCTTCGGGTGAGCGAGGCCTGGCGCGACGATTCCGAGCGCCGCTTCGGCGACGCCTGCCGCGCGGGCTGGGAGGGGCTGATCGCCAAGCGCGCGGCCGCGCCGTACGTGGCCGGCCGCTCACGCGACTGGCTGAAGCTGAAGTGCGTCTGGGAGCAGGAGTTCGTGATCGGCGGCTACACCGAGCCCGCCGGCAGCCGCACGGACTTCGGCGCGCTGCTCGTGGGCTACTACGAGGATGGCGACCTGCGCTACGCCGGCAGGGTGGGCACGGGCTACAACGCCAAGACCCTGAAGGAGCTGGGCGCGCGGCTACGCAGGCTCGAGACCGATGCGGCGCCGTTCGTCGACGCGAAGCCGATCCCGCGCGGCACGCACTGGACGGAGCCGAAGCTGGTGGCGCAGATCGGCTTCGCCGAGTGGACGGGCGACGGCCGCCTGCGCCAGCCGCGCTACATGGGGCTGCGCGACGACAAGCGCGCGAAGGACGTCGTGCGCGAGAGCCCGAGCTAGGGCACCCGCAGCACGAGCTTGCCGCGCGTGTGGCCCGACTCGCTGAGCTCGTGCGCCCGCGCCGCGTCGGCGAGGTCGAGCACCTCGGCGATCTCGACGCTCACGGTGCCGGCGGCGATGAGGCCGGCGATTTGCGCGAGCTGCTCCGGGTCCGGGCTCGTCACGTGGAGAACCGCGCGCGCGCCGCGCTCGGCCGCCGCGTCCTCCGGCGGCGCGCCGGCGATCGTGACGATGACGCCGCCGGAGCGCAGCGTCGGCACGAGCGTGTTCGTGGTCTCGCCGCCCACGGTGTCGAACACCACGTCGACGTCGCTCACCGCGGAAGCCACGTCCTGCTGCGTGTAGTCCACGTACTCGCCGGCGCCGAGGCCGACCACGAAGTCGTGGTTCCGCGCCGACCCGGTGGCGATGGTGTGGGCGCCCGCCACCTTCGCGGCGAACTGCACCGCCAGGTGCCCGACGCCGCCCGCGCCGCCCGCGATCAGCACACGCTGGCCGGATTCGAGCCCGCCCTTGTCGAACAGGGCCTGCCACGCGGTCACGCCGGCCACCGGGATGCAGGCGGCGGCCTCGAAGCTCACCTCGGGAGGCTTCCTCGCGATCTCGCCGGCCGAGGCGGTGGCGTACTCGGCGTAGCCGCCGCTCGCCGCCCAGCCGAATACCTCGTCGCCCTTCGAGAATCCCTCCGCGCGCGACTCCTCGACGACGCCGGACACGTCACGTCCGAGGATCGCCGGCAGCTTCTCCGGGTCGAGGCTGCCGCGCTGCTTCCAGTCGATCGGGTTCACCGACGCGGCGCGCACGGCGACGAGAACTTCGCCGTCGCCGGGCTGCGGCCGGTCCGCTTCCTCGTAGCGAAGCACGTCCGGACCGCCGGTTTCGCGAATGACGATTGCCTTCACCGGGAAGGGCCTACCCACGTACGTGTGGTGCAATCCAGTTTCAACTTCCCCCGAAGGAGAGTAGATGGGCTTCGACCAGTACCACGAGCCGCCTGAAGAGCTACCGGCCGCGACGCGAACGTTCGCGCGCCTGTGCGCGTCGCTGACCGAAGAGGCCGAGGCGATCGGCTGGTACGAGCAGCGCATCGCCGTCGAGCAGGATCCCGAGGCGCTCGCGATCATGCGCGACGCTCAGGGCGAGGAGTTCAAGCACTTCGCGATGGACCTGGAGTTCCTGCTGCGGCGCACCCCGGACTGGCGCGAGGTCGCGCGCGGGATCCTCTTCCAGGAGGGCGACATCGTGGAGCACGGCGAGGAGGCGGAGGCCGAGGTCTTCGACGAGGACGGCGGCGGCGCGGGCGGCAGCTACGACGACGGCTCGCTCGGTATCGGCGCCCTGAGGGGGAGGAACTGATGAACCACCTGCTTCGTGGACATGCACCGATCAGCGACAAGGTCTGGGGGGTGCTCGACGAGGAGGCGCGCGAACGTCTCGCGCCGGCACTGGCGGCCCGCAAGCTGGTGGATTTCTCGGGTCCGCACGGCTGGGAGTACTCCGCGACGACCCTCGGCCGCACCACGGCGATGCAGTCGGGACCGTCGGACGGCGTCACCGGGCGGCAGCGCCGGATACTGCCGCTCACCGAGCTGCGCGCCGACTTCGAGCTCTCGCGCGACGAGCTGCGCGACGCCGACCGCGGCGCGGAGGACGCCGACCTCGAGCCGCTCGACAAGGCGGCGCGCCAGATCGCGCTCGCCGAGAACGTGGCGGTGTTCCACGGCTGGGCCGACGCCGCGATCACCGGAATCGGCGACGCGACCCCGCACGAGGCGCTGCAGCTCCCGGAGTCGCCGGACGACTACCGGCGGCCCGTGGCCCGCGCGGTGGAGCACCTGCTGTGCGACGGGATCACCGGCCCCTACGGCCTCGCGCTCGGGCGCGAGCAGTACCGCCGCGTGGTCGAGGCGGCCGAGCACGGCGGCTACCCGCTGCTCGACCACCTGCGGAAGATCCTCGAGGGCCCGATCGTCTGGGCGCCCGGGGTGAAGGGCGGCGTGGTGTTGAGCCTGCGCGGCGGCGACTTCCTGTTCGAGTCCGGCCAGGACCTGTCCCTCGGCTACGACTCGCACGACGCCGAGGTCGTGCGCCTCTACCTCGAAGAGAGCTTCAGCTTCCGCGTGGCGACGCCGGAGGCGGCTGTGGTGCTGAAGCCGTAGCTTCCAGCCGTGCGCTGGCTGCGGGAGCACGATCCCGGCTTCGTCGCGACCCGCAGGGCCGCCCGGGCGGCGGTGGTCATGCCCGCGATGTTCGCCCTGGGCGACCGCGTGATCGGGAACCCGCTGCTGGCCACGTTCGCGGCGTTCGGCTGCTTCGCGCTGCTCGTGCTCGTGGACTTCGCGGGCACGATGCGCGAGCGCCTCGAGGCCGAGGCCACGCTGGCGGCGACGGGCGCCCTGCTGGTCTGCCTCGGCACCCTCGTGTCCCGCTCGACAGCCCTCGCGGCGATCACGATGGTCATAGTCGGGTTCGCCGTGCTCTTCTCGGGCGTGGTCAGCTCGGTGCTGGCGGGGGCCACCACGTCCCTGCTTCTCGCCTTCATCCTGGCGGTGAGCCTGCCGGGGCCGGTGTCCTCGATCCCCGACCGGCTGGCCGGGTGGGGGATGGCGTCGGGCGCGGCGCTCCTCGCGATCGTCGTGCTCTGGCCGACACCGGTGCGCAACCCGCTGCGTGCGGCGGCCATCGACGCCTGCCGTGCTCTGGCGGCGCGGCTCAGCTCGCCCGGGCAGGCCACGGTCGAGCGGGCGAGCGATGCCGTGAACAGGCTCCACGACCTGTTCTTCGCGACCCCGTACCGCCCCACGGGATTGAGCACGCCGGCGCGGACCCTCGTGCGACTCGTGGACGAGCTGAGGTGGCTGAGCGACATCGTGGCGATGACGCCGCCCCGGATGCCGAAGGACGCGCGCGTCCACGCCGTGAAGTGCGCCGCGGCGCTGGTGCTGGAGCGCGGCGCGGACCTGCTCGCCGATCCGCGGCGCGGCCCGGACGAGCTGCGCGAGGCACAGGGCCGGCTCGCCGGCGAGCTGGTCGAGCTGGAGCGCGGCGCCGCCCTGGCGCTGCCAGGCGGGGACGGCGAGCAGCTCAGCGGTGAGGTCGTGTCCGCGCTCGACCCGAGCTTTCGCGCCCAGGAGCTGAGCTTCATCGTCGCCCAGGTGGGCACGAACATCGACTTC
>DATNBJ010000420.1:0-8729 GCA_035572055.1 Thermoleophilaceae bacterium
TCGGCGAGCCTCAGGCCCCGACGGCCGCCGCCCACGATCAGCGCGCGCACCGGCCGAGTGTAGGGTCACGGCCATGACGGCACCCCGCATCGTCGGCGTCGTCGGTGCCGGGACGATGGGGGCCGGGATCGCCCAGCTCGCCGCGCAGTCGGGGCTGGAGACCGTGCTGCACGACCCGGTGCCGGAGGCCCTGGAACGCGGCGTCGCGCGCATGGAGGCGTCGTGGGCGAAGCGCCCGGTGGAGGGCGCGCGCGAGCGCCTGCGCCCGGCGGGCGCGCTCGAGGAGCTCGAGGCCTGCGATCTCATCATCGAGGCGGCGCCCGAGCGCCTGGAGCTCAAGGGCGAGCTGCTGCGAGAGCTCGCCGGCCACACCGGAGCCGTGCTGGCGACCAACACGTCGTCCCTGCCGGTGACCGCGGTCGGCGCTGCGTCGGGCTCTCCCGGGCGCGTCGTCGGGATGCACTTCTTCAACCCGCCACCGGTCATGCGGCTCGTCGAGATCGTGGCGGGCGTCGACACCTCGCCGGAGTCGGTCGCCGTCGCCCGCGCGGCGGCGGAGACGATGGGCCGCCGCGTCGTGGAGGTCTCCGACGGGATCGGGTTCCTCGTGAACCGGTGCAACCGCCCGTTCTCGCTGGAGGCGCTGCGCATCGTCCACGAGGGGCTCGCCACGCCCGAGCAGGTCGACCGCATCTGCCGGCTCGGCGGCGGCTTCCGCATGGGCCCGTTCGAGCTCATGGACCTGGTCGGCATCGACGTCGGCTACGCGGTGGCGCAGTCGTTCATGGAGCTGTCGTTCGGCGAGCCGCGCTGGAAGCCGAGCATGCTTCAGGCGAAGCTGGTGGCCGCCGGGCAGCTCGGCCGCAAGACCGGGCGCGGCTGGTACTCGTACGAGGACGGCCCGCACCGCCCGGCCGATCCCGACCCGCGCGAGCCGGGCGGCGGCGCGGGGCGCAATGTGCAGATCACCGGCTCGGGCCCGCTCGCCGAGCAGCTTCGCGAGCGTGCGCAGGCGGCGGGCTTCGACCTGGGCGGCGGCGGCACGTGGCTGACCGTGGCCACCGGCGCGGACGCTCCGGACGCGGGGCCGCTGGTGGCCGCCTGCGCGAGCAGCAGCCTGGCCGCCCGCGGGATCCCCGGCGCGGCCGGCTTCCACCTGCTGGCGCCGCTCGGCCGCTTGGTGGAGCTGACACGCGTGCCGGCGACCAGCGACGAGTCGGCGCGGCGCGCGGAGGAGTTCTTCAGCGCGCTCGGGCTCGAGCACGAGTGGGTGGAGGACGCGCCGGGGCTCGTGCTCGGCCGGATCGTCTGCGGACTCGTGAACGAGGCGCTGTTCGCGGTCGGCGAGGGGGTCGGCTCGGCCGACGACGTGGACACCGGCCTCACGCTCGGGCTGAACCACCCGCGGGGAGCAGTGAGCTGGGGCCGTGAGATCGGCTTCGAGAACGTGCTGGCCACGATCGACGGGCTCTTCGCGGAGCGCCACGAGGAGCGCTACCGGGCGGCGCCGCTCCTGCGGCGGGTCGTCGCGACGGGCGAGTCCATAACCTAGGCGCCCGCATGCTGGCGGTGACCTTCCAGGAGCCGGGCCGGGTGGCGGTCGAGGAGCGGCCCGAGCCCGAACTGATCGCGGCCGACGACGCCGTGGTGCGCGTGGACGCCTCGGGCATCTGCGGCTCGGACCTCCACATCTTCCACGGCCGGGTGAAGATCGAGCAGGGCTTCACGATCGGCCACGAGTACGTGGGCACGGTGGTGGCGGCCGGCGACGGCGTGACCCAGGTGGCCGTGGGCGACCGCGTGCTCGGCACCTTCCACACCGCCTGCGGCCAGTGCTTCTTCTGTCGTCAGGGCCAGTTCCAGAGCTGCGATGACGCGCGCACCTTCGGGCACGGGTCCGGGCTCGGCAACCTTCAGGGCGCCCAGGCCGAGCAGCTGCTCGTCCCCCACGCCAACCTCACCTTGCGCCGTGTGCCCGACGGCCTCTCGAACGACAGCGCGCTGTTCGCGGGCGACGTGATGGGCACCGGCTACCACGCGATCGTGAACGCGGGGCTCAGGCCCGGCGACACCTGCGCGGTGATCGGGCTCGGCCCGGTGGGCCTCTGCGCGGTGATGGCCGCGAACGTGGCGGGCGCCGCGCGCGTGATCGCGATCGACACCGTGCCGGACCGGCTCGAGGTGGCGCGCTCGCTGGGCGCCGAGCCGGTTCACGGCACCGAGGAGGATCCGCGCGCGGCGGTGAAGCAGGCCACCGGCGGCCGCGGCGTGGACGTGGCGGTGGACGCGGTGGGCAACGCCGCGGTGCTCGACCTGGCCTGCCGCCTGACCCGCAAGGCCGGCACCGTGTCGGTGATCGGCGTCTATGCCGAGCGCACCGAGGTGCACATGGGAATCGTGTGGATCAAGGCGCTGAAGCTCGCGGCCGGGCAGGCGAACGTGATGGGCCACCTCGACTCGGTTCTGTCGCTGATGGCGGCCGGGCGGCTCGACCCCACGCCCCTCGTCACCCATCACATGAAGCTGTCGGAGGCGCAGGAGGCTTACGATGCCTATGCAAGCCACGAAGCGCTGAAGATCGTGCTGAGCGCGTGAGGGAATGACCAGGCCCGGCTGGGTACCGGACGAGCTCTATCCATTCGAGAGCCATTTCGCCGAGATCGGCGGAGCCCGCGTCCACTACGTGGACGAGGGGAGCGGGCCGCCGCTCCTGCTCCTGCACGGCAATCCCACCTGGTCGTTCCTCTACCGGGACATCATCAAGGGGCTGCGCGACCGCTACCGCTGCATCGCGCCCGACTACCCGGGCTTCGGGCTGTCCGCGGCGCCCGCCGGCTACGGCTTCACCCCGGTCGAGCACTCGCGGATCGTGGAGGAGCTGGTGAAGGAGCTCGACCTGACCGGCATCACGATGATGGTGCAGGACTGGGGCGGGCCGATCGGGTTCGGCGTCGCCACCCGGCACCCCGACCGCTTCGCCGCGTTCGTGATCGGCAACACCTGGGCCTGGCCGAAGTCCGACCGCGGCACGCAGGTGTTCTCGCGCTTCATGGGCGGCAGGGTCGGCGGTTACCTGATCGTTCACCGCAACGTGTTCGTGGAGCGGATCATTCCCGGCGGCGTGAAGCGGAAGAAGCTGCCGCAGGAGGTGATGAACGCATACCGCGGCCCGTTCGCGGCGATGCAGTCGCGTACGCCCGTGCACATCTTCCCGCGCGAGATCCTGGCCAGCCGCCCCTTCCTCGCGGAGGTCGAGCGCGGGCTGCCGGCGCTCGGCGACCGCCCCGCCCTGATCGTCTGGGGCGACAAGGACGTGGCCTTCCGCGAGCCCGAGATGCACCACTGGGAGCGCGTGTTCCCCGACCATCAGACCGTGCGCCTGGAGGGCGCCGCCCACTACATCCAGGAGGAGGCTGCCGACGAGATCGCCGACGCCATTCGCGCTTGGGACCGAGTCGCAGCGGCCTAGCCTGGTGCGGCGCACCTGGCGCACGCTGTTCCCGCCGCTCGGCGGCGAGACGCCGCACAGCTACGCGGAGGACCTGTTCGCGCTGCGCAGCATCGCCCATGAGGGACTGGCCCGCGAGGACGACGTGCAGCGGCTCCTGTTCGCGGTGCGCGACGACTACCGGCTGGCCTCGCTCGCGCCCGAGGCGGGCGAGCTCGTGAGCCGCTACCTGGCGCTGCGCCGCGAGCTGCTCCAGGTGAAGGCCTATCCGCTCCAGCCGTACACGACCGCGCTCAGCGAGGTGTTCGACTACTTCGCGCAGCTCCTCTACTACGCGATCGACCTGCTGGCCACGAGCTGGCGCTCGGCGCGCCTTCAGCAGCAGCAGGACCAGGTCGGGCCGATCGGCCCGCAGGCGCAGCGGCTCGACCGCATCGTGGCCGAGCTGGACGTCCTGGCAGCCGAGATCGGCTAGGCCGAGTACAGGTCCAGCCGCCAGTCGTTGACCACGAGCAGGTGCCCCTTCGGGTATTCGAAGTCCATGTCCGGCTCGACGAGCTCGAAGCCGAGCTTGCGGCAGATCGCGTTCGAGGCCGGGTTGGTCACCGACGGGAACGCGTGCATCCAGCGGTTGCGCTTTTCGGCGGCGGCGCGATCGATGGCCTGCCTCGTGGCCGCCGCGGCGACGCCGCGCCCCTGGAAGGCAGGCAGCACGAACCAGCCGGTCTCGTACACGCGCTCGTCGAAGTGGTCGTTGTCCCAGTAGCCGACCGACCCCACCGGCTGGCCATCGTCGCTCACGATCTTGAACATGGCCTCGCCGTCGGGGAGCTGCAGGAAGCGCTGATGGCGCTCGGCGACCTTCTCCGAGCTCTCGGGGCCGCCGAGGTGCTGCATCATCGCCGGGTCGCCAAACAGCTTGTGGGCCAGGGGCTCGTCGCCCTCGTCCCACGGCTCGAGGTGCACGTTCACGCCGAGTCGAACGCCACCGGCAGCTCGACCGGGCCCGTGTTGCCGCTCGGTGGCAGGTAGACCGGCTCGCCGTCGAGGCGGGGATTGCGAAGGCGGCGCGCGAGCACGGGCAGCGCCTCCGACATGTCCGACTTCGCCACGAAATGGCCGAGGCAGTGGTGGATGCCGCGGCCGAAGCCGAAGTGGCGGGCGCGCTCGGCGGCGATGTCGAAGTCCGCGCCGGCGAACGCGCGGGGGTCGGTGGCGGCGGCCTGGGTGAAGAGGTGGATGGTGGTCCCCTTCGCGATCCTCCGGTCCTGGAACTCGAAGTCCTCGGCCGCCTCGCGCGTGATCCAGGTGACCGTGGGCGCGATCCGCATCACCTCGTCCACCGCCTTGGGCGCGAGCTCCGGCTCGCGGGCGAGCAGCTCCCACTGGTCCGCGTGCTCGATGAAGGTCCTCATCGCCAGCCCGAGCTGGTTCCGCGTGGTGTCGATGCCGCCGAAGATCAGCAGCACGATCGCGTCGCGCAGCTCGCGGTCGGACAGGCGGTCGGCGTCCTCACTCGCCTCCACGAGGCGGGTGGCGAAGTCGTCGCGCGGGTGCGCCCGGCGGTCGGCGATCACGCGGTCCGCGTAGTCGAACAGCTCGGCGAGCGCGGCCTCCACCTGGTCGAGGTCGGCCTTGATGCGCACGCCCAGGGCGAGGCCGAGCGTGGATGCGGACGCCGCGATCTCGCGCCACTCCCCCTCGGGCAGGCCGAGCAGGATCGCGGTGACGCGGGCGGCGTAAGGGGTGGCGAACTGCGACATGAACTCGCAGCGGCGCTCAGCGGCGAAAGCGTCGACCAGCTCCTCGGCGAGCGCCTCGAAGCGCGGCAGGAGCGAGCGGATCACGAGCGGCGCGAACGCGGGGCTCATCAGCCGCCGCAGCCGGGCGTGCTCGTCCCCCTCGCGGTTCAGCACGGAGTCGCCCCACCAGTCCACGAACGGCCCCTCGGTCACGCCGTTGTGCGCGGGCCAGGCGGCGCTGCCCTGGATCAGCCGCTTGTCCTTCAGCAGCTCGTTCACCTCCTGGTAGCGCAGCACCGCCAGGCCGTAGTTGGTCTCCGCGCACCAGCTCTGCTCGCGGGCGCTCATCACCGCGTCCGAGGCGAGCGAGAACTGCTCGTCGGAGAGGTCGAAGTACGGGACCTTGTACATCAGACGGGCTCCAGTGCCCGGTGCGGAGCGGCGGGCAGCTCGACCGCGATCCGATCGCCCGGCCGCACCTCGCCGCCCGCGAGGACCACCGCCATCACGCCGGCCTTGCGGATGAGCTCGCCGTTCGCGTCGCGGTCGAGCGTTGCCTGCATCAGCCCCGCCTGGATGCCATCGAGCTGCGTGCAGGGGTTGCGCAGGCCGGTGATCTCGATCAGCGCGCCACCATCGCCGAGGCGCAGCCTCGCGCCGGTCGGCAGGGCGAGCAGGTCCACCCCGCGCGTGGTCACGTTCTCGCCCATCTGGCCGGGCGCGACGTGGAAGCCGCTGGAGCGCAGCTCGTCGTGCAGCTCCGAGTGGATCAGGTGGACCTGGCGCAGGTTCGGCTGGGTCGGATCGCGCGCCACGCGCGAGCGGTGCTGGACGGTCTCGCCGGCGTGAGTGTCGCCCTCGACGCCGAGGCCGGCGAGCAGGGTGATCGCGGCGCAGTTCGGCTTCGACACCGCGTGGGTGTCGTTGCGGCTGACTGCTACGACTGCGGCTGCCGCTCCCATCCAGCGCCGACGCTAGCGGGCCCGGCGGCGCGCTGCACCTCCGGCCGTCTCAGGCGGCGTGAGCGACGGACGGACGCCGCACCGCCAGCCCCACGGGCCTGGGCGGCGCCGGCAGCGGACGGACGAAGAGCGCGGCCACGGACAGCCCGGCGGCGAGCGTCACCCCGTGGGCGAGCAGCGCCGCCTCGAAGCGCAGCGGCAGCTCGAGCAGCGAATCCACCCAGGGCGGCGTGAGCGACAGATCGGAGCCCCGGTCCTCGCGCCGCAGCCGGCCGGTCAGGCGCATCGCGGCGGCGGCCGGCAGCAGCAGCGAGTTGAAGTGGGTGTCGCGGACGATCTGCCAGCCGGCGCGCCCGGCCACGTCGCGCAGCCCGCGGCGCCGGTAGCGGCGGTAGTGCTCGTTGCGGACGTCGTGCGCCGACCAGAGCGACTGGTACGCCGGCACGGTCAGCAGCAGGTGCCCGCCCGGCCGCGTGACCCGGACGAGCTCGCGCAGCGCCCGCAGGTCGTCGGGCGTGTGCTCGATCACGTCGAGGCAGGTGACCAGATCGAAGCTGGAGTCGGCAAAGGGCAGCTCCTCGACGCGAGCCTTGGCCACGCTGTGACCGCGCGCCCACGCGACGGCCACGGCGGTCGAGCTGAGGTCCACTCCCACCACGTCCCCAAACCGTGCGAGCTCGTCGAGGACCCGGCCCGAGCCGCAGCCCGCGTCGAGGATTCTTGCGCCCTCGGGGAGGCCGAGCCGTTCGACCTCCTGGCGGACTATCCGCAGGCGTCCTCTGTACCACCAGTGGCGATTCTCGTGGTCGAGGATCGCCTGGAACTCCGCCTCTTCCACACCGGCAGCCTCGCCGCCTGGGGATTAACCGGGCACCTCGTGCTGTTGGATTTCCGTTAAGCGCCCGAGGGCCGGCGCGGCCTGCAGACGGAGCACGAAGCGAGCGCCGGTCTCGCTCTTCTCGAGGGTCAGCGAACCGGCCATCCGGTCGGCCAACTCACGTCCGATCGCCAGGCCCAGGCCGAAGCCCCCCTGGCCGCCGGTCGCGCTGCCGCGCTTGAACCGCTCGAAGATCAGCTCGCGCTCCTCCTCGGGCACGCCCGGGCCGCGGTCACGGACCGCGAGCAGCCAGTGGTCGCCCGCTCTGCTCAGCGTGACCTCGGGCGGCTCGTCCTCCGGAGCGAAGCGGAGCGCGTTGTCCACGAGGATGCGCACGATCCGCGCCACCGCGCTCGGGTCGCCCATCACCCAGCAGAAATCGCCCGGCTCCTCGAACGGCACCCGGCCGCCGAACTCGGCCAGCACGGCGCGCGTGAGCTCGCCCAGGTCCACCGCCTCGCGCCGCAGCGGCACGTCGGCGTCGATCCGGCTGAGGTCGAGGAGGTCGGCTGCCAGGCCGGCCAGCCGCGCGGACTGGTTGCGCGCCTCGGCCACCTGGCGGCGAGCGTCGGCGATGTCGGCCGGGTCGGCGTGCAGGTCGTCCTCGAGCAGCTCGAGCATCGCCGCCAGCGAGGCGAGCGGGGTGCGCAGCTCGTGGGACGCGGTGGCCACGAACGCTCGCCGCGCGTGCTCCTGCTCCCGCAATCGCTCCTGCATGGTCGTGAACGCGCGCCCGAGGTCGCCCACCTCGTCGCGGGAGCTGTCGCCGGCCAGCTCCGAGTCGAGCCCGCGGTCGGCCAGCATCAGCGTCGCGTCGCGCAGCCGGCGTAGGCGGCGCAGCAGGGTGGCGGCGATCCCGAGGCCGAGCACCAGCGCCACCGCCAGGCCCACGATCGTGGCGGTGATCAGCGCCTTGCGCACCACTCGCGTGGCCGACCTCGCGTCGTCGAGCCTGCGGCGGAGCACCAGGACATAGCGGCGGTGATCGATCGTCAACGGCAGGGCGAGGCGGGCGGTGTCCGCCTCGGGCCGGTCGACCACCACCCCGGTCACGGGCTTCGAGGTGCCCAGCGCCTCGCCGACGTCGTCGAACGGGCCGCCCTGCTTCGGATCGGTGTCGATCAGGACCTTGCCGTCCGTGTCGAACAGCAGCACGCGCGCGCCGGTTCGCCGCTCGAGCGCCTGGATCACGTGCTGCACGTGCGGCGAGTCGTGCACGATGCTCGTGCGCTTCAGGTCCTCGAACGAGGAGCGCGAGGCCAGGGCCGTGTCGCGCAGCGAGCGCACCTCCTCCGTGCGCAGGTTGCGCTGAAGCGGCGGCAGCAGCGTGAACGCCACCACGCCGAGCACCACCGCGCTGATGAGGATCAGGGCCGCCACCAGCCGGCCGCGCAGACCGAGGACCGGCAACCGGCTCATGGTCAGGGAACGTTCAGCCGGTACCCGGCGCCGCGTACGGTGATGATCAGGCTCGGCGACTCGGGCACCTCCTCGAGCTTCTCGCGCAGGTGGCGCACGTGCACGTCGATCGCTCGCGGGTCGCGGTAGGCGCTGTCGCCCCAGATCGCGCGCAGCAGCTCCTGGCGGCTGAACAGGCGCCCGGGCTGGCCGATGAGCGCGCTGAGCAGCTCGAACTCGGAGAAGGTGAGGTCCACCGGGTCGCCCGCGATCGACACCACGCGGTTCGCCCGGTCGAGCGT
>DATNBJ010000421.1:0-6369 GCA_035572055.1 Thermoleophilaceae bacterium
GGGTAGATCGTGCCGGCGTTGACCTTGTAGACCTGCTCGATGATGTCGCGCAGCGGCACGTCCTTGTGGTGCGGGCCGCCGTAGTTGCCCCAGCACACGTGGAAGCGGACCTTCTCGGGCGGGATGCCCTCTAGCGCCGCGTTCAGCGCCTCGACCGCCAGCGGCAGGTGGTGGTGCCAGTCGCCCACGCTGCTGCCCACCGAGCGGCAGTGCGCCGCCATCGCCATGTCCGGCGAGTCGATCTGCAGGTTGAGGCCCGCGTCGATGATCGCGTTGTACTCGTACTTGAGCGCGTCCGCGAGCGCGCCCAGGTACTCCTCGTGGGAGCCGTAGTGCTGGTCCGGGTAGTTGAAGGCAATCTGGCCGGGGCTCACGGCGCCCATGAACCCGTCCCCGCCGTTGAGCGCGCTCTTCAGGCGCTCGATGTCCTTGTGGACCGCCTCCTTGTCCTTCATCTCCACCGGGCCGGTGCAGTTGGAGAAGACCACGTGCGCCATCGTCGGGGTGTTGAAGAGGCGCATGGCCAGCTCCGGGAAGTCGGCCACGTCGTCGGCCTGGAACTCCGAGCGGCCCTCGAAGCCCGTGAAGCGGTCACCCACGTAGGTGCTGAAGCCGGTCTTGCTCTGCTCGCCGTCGCTCACCACGTCGATGCCGGCGTCGCGCTGCTTCTGCACCACCTCGGCCACCGCCGTGTCCAGCCGTGCCTCGATCGCCGCGTCATCGACGTCCTCGCCGTCCATACGCCTCCAGATCATGTCCGCGAGGTCGTCCGGGCGCGGCAGGCTCCCGGCGTGCGTCGTCCTGATCTCAGCCACTCTCACACCCTTCGTGTTGTTCGTCAGCGCTTCACACGCACTTGTACCAGACTGGCTGGTTAGGTGACAAGCAGGGTTCGCCTCCGTACACCGTTGCTTGACAGTGCTGTATCTTCCCCCGCCGCATGAGCGACGGCGCGGTGGTCATCGTCGGAGGCACGTCCGGACTGGGGCTGGATCTGGCACGCCATTACGTGGAGGCGGGCCGGACCGTGGTGGTCACCGGCCGCCATCCCGAGCGCGCCGAGGCCGCGGCGAGCGAGCTGGGCGTGACCGGCCTGACGTTCGACCTGGCCGAGCCGCACGCGATCGCCGGCTGCATCGAGGGCATCGACGGCCAGGTGGACCGCCTCGTGCTCGCCGCGATCGAGCGCGATGTGAACAACGTGCGGGAGTACGACGTGGCGAAGGCGATCCGGCTGGCGACGCTGAAGCTCGTGGGCTACACCGAGGTGATCCACTGCCTCGCCCCGAAGTTCACCGACGACTCGTCGGTGCTCATGTTCGGCGGGTTGGCGAAGGAGAAGCCCTACCCGGGCTCAACCACCGTGACCAGCGTCAACGGCGCCGTGGACACGATGGTGCGCACGCTGGCCCTGGAGCTGGCGCCGGTGCGCGTGAACGCGATACATCCCGGGATCGTCGGCGACAGCCCCGCGTGGGAAGGGAAGCAGGCCGTGTTGGACGCGACCCGCGAGAAGACGCCCACCGGCCGGCTCGTGACGATGGCCGACATCACATCTGCTGCAACGTTCTTGCTCGAGAACCGGTCCGTGAACGGGGTCAACCTGTTCGTGGACGGCGGCTGGGTGATGATGTAGTACAGCTCTAGGGACTAGGGACTAGGCACATCCCATTGCACGCGAGCGTCTGAGCCGGCGCGCCCGATGACAAACCAGATCGCTCTTGCCGGCTCGTCTCCCACGGTCTCCAGCCGGTGCGGCACAGCCGAGTCGAAGCAGATCGAGTCGCCCACTTCGAGCTCGTGCTCCTCGAAGCCGACCGTGACCTTCAGAGTCCCCTTCGTCACGACCCCGTACTCGCGCCCCGCGTGGTGCACGAACGTGTTGCCGCGGCTCGACGCGCCACCCACGTCGTACTCCACCTCGAGGAAGTCCACGTCGTGCTCGCCGATCGGGTTGAGGCGCTCCCACTTCACCCCCGACTCGAGCTCGATCACCTTCCGCTCGCCGGCACGCTGCACGATCTTCTCCTCGCCCGCCACCGTGCGCGGGTGGCGCGTGGCGGTGCGGGCCGGCGCGCTCGACTGCGCCGCGCGCCCGCTCTGCGCGAACAGCTCGTCGAACGAGAGCTCGAGCGCGCTGACGATCGAGTAGAGCGTGCCGACCGAGGGCCGCGAACGGCCGGTCTCGATCTGGGAGAGCGCGCTCGGCGAGATCCCGAGGTTCGACGCGAGCTTGCGGAGGCTCAGCCCCTGGCGCTCGCGCTCCTCGCGCAGCCGCCTGCCGATGTACTCGTCGGGCGAGGCATCCTCGCGCTCGGGAGCGAACTCGGTGCGGGCGGACTCCATTCGCGCGAGTGTACCTTGGGGTCCGGCCCGGCCGCCAATTTCGTACACAATTACTGAACAGGTTTTGGCTCAGGATCCCGCTCTGCGGACGGATGTCCAGTGATTCTTGACGCGGTTCGGCGCGATTAGCTAGGGTCCCGCGTCGCGTGTTTCATGTCCAAAAGGCAGGTGACATCGTCCTCGCCGAGGCCGAGGGCCCGCCCGGCCGCTTCGAGGGGCTGAAGCGCGCGCCGCTCGTCGGCCGCCACGTGGGAGCTGTGCACACGGGGCTCGCGCTCGCATCGATCGACCCGGGCGGCCTGGTCGGCATGCACCTCCACTCGACCGAGCAGAGCGTCTACGTGCTGCGCGGCCACCCGCTGATGACGCTCGACGGGCGCACCTACCGGCTGGCGCCGGACACCTGTGCCCTGATTCCCGTGGGCGTGCCGCACGCCTAT
Organism: Thermoleophilaceae bacterium; assembly: GCA_035572055.1. Classification (GTDB taxonomy): domain Bacteria; phylum Actinomycetota; class Thermoleophilia; order Solirubrobacterales; family Thermoleophilaceae; genus JAICJR01. Next base: position 2,787 of record DATNBJ010000421.1, read on the forward strand.
CGCGCCGACGACGAGGTGCTGCTGCTCGAGGCGAACGCGCCCGCGCCGCGCACGGGCGGCCCGCCCGACACCTTCTTCACGGGCGAGCCCGTGCCGGGCGGCGACGGCGGCGCCGTGGACATCCGCGACCCCCGGAGCAGGCACTTCTTCCGTCTCCAGTCCGGCGACATGGACCTGGAGAACCTCAAGGTCGGCATCGCGGTCGATGCGCCGACGGTGTCGGCCGGCATCAACACCGCGCTGCTGGCCTACAGCGGGGTGAAGGTGAAGATGCTCGTGGACCAGCGCCTGGGCGCCGTGCTCCACACGATGTTCATGGTCGACTACGAGCCCGGCGGAGGCGCTCTGCCGCACGACCACCCGCTCGAGGAGAGCTACTACATCGTCGACGGCGAGGTGGAGGCGTCCGCCGACGACGAGACGTTCACCCTCAGCGCCGGCGACGTGTTCTGGACGGGTGTGGGCTGCATCCACTCCTTCTCCAACAAGAGCGACGGCAGGGTGCGCTGGATCGAGACGCAGTCGCCGCAACCGCCCGCGAACCACTCCTACCGCTGGAACCGCGACTGGGATTACCTCGCGGAGCAGCTCTGATTCGTTCAGTGTCTCTGCACGGACCAGGCGCGTATCATGGCCTGCGGGCGGCTTGACGGCCCAATCGCGCGCGTTTACCGTTACTGAACGCCAAAGCTAGGAACAGGAGTCTCGATTTGATCGCCTCGCGTGGTGCTGCGATGGCAGTGGACTGGGAGCAGCGGATCGACTTCCCGCGCCTGCGCCGCGAGCGCCTGGAGAAGGCTCGCGAGGCGCTGCGCGCGTCGGACCTCGGGGCGGTCCTGCTGTTCGACCAGAACAACATCCGCTACGTCACCAGCACGCACATCGGCGAGTGGGCGCGCGACAAGAGCGCGCGCTGCGTGGTTCTCCCGCGCGAGGGCGATCCGGTGCTGTGGGACTTCGGCTCAGCGGCCCGGCACCACCAGATGTACGCGCCCTGGCTGCCGGAGTCGAGCTGGCGCGCGGGCGTGTCGAGCATGCGCGGCGCCATGCCGCAGCAGACCGGCGTGCCGGACCTGCTCGCCGGCCACATCCATGAGGTGCTGCGCGACAACGGCCTCGAGAAGGAGCCGCTCGGGATCGACCTGACGGACATGGAGACGCTGGCCTCGCTCCACCGGCTGAACATCCCGACCGCCAACGCCCAGCCCGTGATGCTCGCCGCGCGCAAGATCAAGACCGAGGACGAGATCGCGCTGCTCGACCACGCCGCCGCGATCGTCGACGCCGTCTATGAGCGCATCTACGAGCTGCTGCGCCCCGGCATCCGCGAGCACGAGATCGTGGCGGAGGCGCAGCGCCTGCTGTTCGAGCTCGGCTCGGAGCAGGTGGAGGCGATCAACGCGGTGTCGGGCGACCGCTGCAACCCCCACCCCCACGTCTTCTCGGATCGGCTGCTGCGCCCCGGCGACCAGGCCTTCTTCGACATCATCCACTCGTTCATGGGCTACCGCACGTGCTACTACCGCACGTTCTGCGTGGGCGGCGCGACCCAGTCGCAGCTCGACGCCTACCGGCAGTGCCGCGAGTGGCTCGACAACGCGATCGAGCTGGTCCGGCCCGGCGTGACCACCGATCAGATCGCGGCGGTCTGGCCCACGGCGGAGGAGCTCGGCTTCGCCAGCGAGGAGGCGTGCTTCGGGCTCCAGTTCGGGCACGGGCTGGGCGTGGGCCTCTACGAGGCGCCGATGATCTCGCGCCTGCACTCGTTCGACGACCCGGTGGAGATCGAGGAGGGCATGGTGTTCGCGCTCGAGACGTACTGCCCCGCTACGGATGGACGATCCGCCGCGCGCATCGAGGAGGAGGTGCTGGTCACGGCCGACGGGCCCGAGATCCTCACGCGCTTCCCCGGCGAGGAGCTGCTGGTGGCAGGCAGGCGGTACGTGCGCGGCGCGGACCTCGTGAAGGACGAGGGCGTGGCGGCCAAGTGAGCCGCACGCAGGCCGCAAGGAAGGGCGCCGGGCCCGATCCTGCCGAGGGGCTCCAGCTATACCGGCGGATGCTGCTGATCCGCCGCTTCGAGGACACAGTGCAGTCGCTGTTCCTCAAGGGCGAGGTGCACGGCACCACGCACCTCTACTCGGGGCAGGAGGCGGTGGCGACGGGTGTCTGCTCGGTGCTCGAGCCGCAGGACCGCGCGGCGGGGACCTATCGCGGGCACGGCCACGCGCTCGCGCTGGGCGTGGATCCGCAGGCTCTGCTGGACGAGCTGCTGGGCCGGTCCACCGGAGTTTGCGCCGGGCGCGCCGGGTCGATGAACGTGATCGACCTCGAGCACCGGCTGATCGGCTGCTTCGGGATCGTCGGCGGCAGCATCGCCGCGGCCACGGGCGCGGCGCTCGCGCTGAAGCGCTCCGGCGGCGTCGCCGTGGCGTTCTTCGGCGACGGCGCCACCAACCAGGGCTACTTCGCCGAGTGCCTCAACTTCGCGAAGGTGTTCAAGCTGCCCGCGGTCTACGTCTGCGAGAACAACCTGTACGGCGAGTTCACGCCGTACGAGCAGGTCACGGCCGGCGAGATCCGCAAGCGTGCCGAGACGCTCGAGATCAGCGCGACGACGATCGACGGCAACGACGTATGGGCAGTGCAGGACGCGGCCCGGTCGGCGGTCGAGAGGGCGCGGTCAGGCGAAGGGCCGTGCTTCATCGAGGCTCTGACCTACCGCTTCGTGGGCCACTCGCGCAGCGATCCGGGCAAGTACCGCAAGCCCGGCGAGCTCGACGAGTGGAAGGAGCGCGATCCGCTGATCCGTGCACGATCGGTTCTCGGCGAGCACGTGGACGCGGGCGAGCTGGAGCGGCTCGAGGCGTCGGTCGAGACCCAGATCGAGGAGCTGGCGGAGAAGGCGCTGGCGGCGCCGTATCCGGCGCCCGACGATTCCGCCCGGGAGTTCGCCGGTGGCTGAGCTCGAGTTCCGCGTGGCCATTCGCGACGCGCTTGCCGAGGAGCTCGAGCGCGACGAGCGCGTGATCTTCTTCGGCGAGGACGTGGCCGCCGCGGGCGGCGTCTTCGTCACCTCGCCGAATCTGTTCGAGCGCTTCGGTCCGGAGCGTGTGTTCGACACGCCGATCTCCGAGCTGGCGCTCGCCGGCGCGGCGTTCGGCAGCGCGGTGTGCGGCCTGCGCCCGGTGATCGAGATCATGTTCGGCGACTTCCTGCCGCTCGTGATGGACAGCCTCGTCAACCAGTCGGCGAAGTACTTCTACATCTCGAACGAGCAGGCGAGCGTGCCGCTCGTCGTTCGTTCGGCGATCGGCGCGGGCGGCCGCTTCGGCGCGATCCACTCGCAGAGCCCGGTCGCCTGGTTCAACGGCGTGCCGGGGCTGAAGATCGTGGCGCCGTCGACGCCCGGGGACGCGAAGGCGCTCCTGAAGGCGTCGATCCGCGACGACAACCCTGTTCTCTTCCTGGAGCACAAGCGCCTCTACTCGATCAAGGGCGAGGACCCCGGCGAGGAGCTCGAGCTGGGCCGCGCCGCGGTGGTGCGATCCGGTGACGACCTGACGCTCGTCTCCTGCATGAA
>DATNBJ010000422.1:0-5503 GCA_035572055.1 Thermoleophilaceae bacterium
GGTTGGCCGGATCCGCATCGGGCCAGCGCGGGGCGAGCAGCTTCGACAGCTCGGCGCGCGTGCGGGGCCGCTCCTCCAGCAGCTCGAGTCCGGCCGCCGCGATCTCGTCGGGATCCGCGCCGGTAAGGCCCCTCCGAAACGGGCTCTCGAACCCGCGCAGCAGCACCGGCCGGGTCAGCGGCTGGATCGCCAGGCAGTCGCGCGCCGACAGGAGGTGGATCGTCGAGCGCATCGCGTGCCCCCGCACGGCACGCCGCTCGGCGATCAGGTCGCTGAGCTCGTGGGGATCGAAGCCCTCGAGCCGCGACCAGAGCGCCACGTACGGGTTCTCCGGCACCTGCGCCTGCATGCCCACGAGCCGCTCGATCATCTCGGCCGCGGGGGTGCCCGAGCGCTCGAGCAGTCCCTGGCGGGCGAGCAGCGAGCGGTTGAGCTGCCGGGTGGTCAGCGTGTCGGGCGGCAGGCCCCGAAATCTGCCACTCTCGCGGTGTGTCGCGCCCGCTCAGAGAGGTCGATGTGTTCACCAAGACGCCCTACACCGGCAACCCGGTGGCCGTGGTGCACGACGCCGACGGACTGAGCACGGAGCAGATGCAGCGCTTCGCGAACTGGATGAACTTCTCCGAGACCACGTTCGTGCTGCCGCCGCGGGCGCGCGAGGCCGACTACCGGGTGCGCATCTTCACGCCGGTGCTGGAGCTGCCCTTCGCGGGCCACCCCACGCTCGGCACCTGCCACGCCTGGCTGGAGGCGGGCGGCGGCCAGAGAAACCCGGCAGCCGTGGTGCAGGAGTGCGACGCCGGCCTCGTGGCGGTGCGCCAGACGCGCGACGGCCTGGCGTTCGCCGCGCCGCCGCTCGTGCGCGAGGGCCCCGTCGACGAGCTGACGATCGAGCTGATCTGCGACCTGCTCCGGCTCGACCGCTCCGAGGTGGTGGACGCCCAGTGGGTCGACAACGGGCCGGGCTGGGTGGCCGTGCTGCTGGACAGCGCGCAGAAGGTCCTCGATCTGCATCCGGGCTATGCCGAGCTCGACCTGGGCGTGGTGGGCCCGCACCCCGCGGGGTCGGCCGAGGCGTTCGAGGTGCGAGCGTTCTTCCCGAAGGACGGCGCGCTGGTGGAGGACCCCGTCACGGGCAGCCTGAACGCGTCGCTGGCGGGCTGGCTGATCGACAGCGGACGGGTGAACGCGCCCTACGTGGTGGTGCAGGGCACGGCGCTCGGCCGCAGTGGCCGCGTGCACATCTCCCGCGACGACGACGGCACCATCTGGGTCGGCGGCGGCACGGTGACCTGCGTTAGCGGCCAGGTGGCGCTCTAAGCGGGCACGCCAGACCGGGGCTAGGCGGCGCCGGCCGCGGCGCCGGCGGGAGCCTTCTCCCGGATCAGGTCCGCGGCCTTCTCGGCGATCATGATCACCGGCGCGTTGGTGTTGCCGCGGGTGATCGTCGGCATCACCGAGGCGTCCACCACGCGCAGGCCGTCCACGCCCAGCACGCGCAGCTCCGAGTCCACGACCGCGCCCATCGCGCAGGTGGACGTCGGGTGGTAGACGGTCTGGGCGTTCGCCTGGACCCACGTCCAGATGTCCTCGTCCGAGTCGGACGCCGGCACGCTGTAGCCCGTGCGGATCACGTCCTTGAGCGGCGATTGCTCGGCGATCTGGAGGGCCATGCGCACCCCCGCGATCATGCTCTGCCTGTCCTCGTCGGTCGTGAGGAAGTTGCACAGCACGCGCGGCTTCGAGTCGGGCATCGGCGCGCGCAGCATCACGCGGCCCCGGCTCGTGGGCTTGATCACCACCGGGCCGAAGGCCACGCCGTGGTCGTGCGGCGCGGTGAGGCCCTCGTCGTAGAGCATCGACGGCGCGAAGTGGAACTCGATGTCCGGCGCCTCGAGACCCGACCGCGTGCGCATGAACAGCGCCCCCTCCGGGATGTTCGAGCTGAGCGGGCCGCGGCCTTCGTTCATGAGCAGCTCGATGTTCTCCGGGTTGAACGCGCCGAACAGGCCCTCCTGCGTGGTCTCGTAGTTCACGTTCGCCATCACGTGGTCCTGGAGGTTCTCGCCAACCGGCAGGTCCTGTCGCATGGCGATCCCCATCGGCTCGAGGTCCGCCGCCGGGCCGATCCCGGAGATCATCAGCAGCACCGGCGACTGGAACGCGCCCGCTGAGAGGATCAGCTCGCGCTCGGCGCGCACCTCCTCGAGCTGCCCGCTCTGGGAGATCTCGACGCCCACGGCGCGGTCGCCCTCGAACAGGATCCGCATGGCCATCGCGTTCGGGATCACGTGCAGGTTGGGCCGGTTCTCGGCAGGGCGCAGGTAGGCCACCGCGCAGCTGCAGCGCATGCCGTCGCGCTGTGTGAGCTGGAAGCGGCCGACGCCCTCCTGGCGGGCGCCGTTGAAGTCCGGGTTCTCCTCGTGGCCGGCGGCCTTGGCCGCGTCGATCATCGTGTCCACGAGCTGCGACATCGCGCGGCTCTCGCTGACGCTCAGCGGGCCGCCGACCCCGTGGTACATGTCCTCGCCGCGCTCGTTGTCCTCGGCGCGCTTGAAGTACGGGAGCACGTCCTCGTAGCCCCAGCCCTCGTGGCCCATCGCGGCCCACTCGTCGTAGTCGGCGCGGTTGCCGCGGATGTAGATCATCGCGTTGATCGAGCTCGAGCCTCCGATCACGCGGCCGCGCGGCATGTAGAGCCGCCTTCCGTTCAGGCCGGGCTCCGGCTCGCCGAGGAGATCCCAGTCGAGGCTCGACTTGAAGACCGCGGGAAAGGCGGCCGGAATGTGGATCTCGTCGCGGTTGTCGGGCGGGCCGGCCTCGATCAGCGCCACCTGCACGTCGGGGTCCTCGGTGAGGCGCGCGGCGAGCACGCAGCCCGCGGATCCGGCGCCGACGATCACGTAGTCGTAGACCTGTCCCATAACGCTCGCGCCGTCAGGCGCCGCGAATCACCACCTTCATCACGTCGGATGGATTGCCCATTGCGAAGGCCATTGCCTCCGGTGCCTCGTCGAGCGCGAACTCGTGGCTGATCAGCTGCTTCACCACGCCGGCGTTGCGCTCGACCGCCGCCACCGCGTCGCCGAACTCGCCCCCGCCGCAGCAGCACACGCCCAGCATGTCCAGCTCCTTCTCGGTGAAGCTGCCGACCTTCAGCGACACCTCGTCGCCCGACATCCCCACCTGCACCACGCGTGCCGCGGATGCCGCCATCTCCACCATCGCCCGCACCGCGTCCGGCACGCCTGTGGCGTCGAACACCACGGGCGGCCCCTCGCCGCCCGACCATTCGCGCGCCCTCTGCACCACGTCGTCGCGCGAGCTCCACACGAGTGACTCCGCCCCCATGCTCGAGCTCAGCTCGAGCCGGCTCTCCTGCGGATCCACCACCAGCACGTCCGCCCCCCGCTCGCGCGCAAGGAGGCAGATGGACTGGCCGATGGGACCCGCGCCGAGGATCACGGCACGCTCGCCTGACTCGATCCGCGAGCGCTTGACCGCCCGCACACCGATCGAGATCGGCTCGGACATCGCCGCCACGGCGAGATCGGAAGCAGCGATCGGGAACACGTGGTCGGCCTCCATCGTCAGGTACTCCTGGAGCCCGCCGTCCACGTGGATGCCGATGAGCTGGAAGTTGTCGCAGGTGTTCGAGCGCCCGACGCTGCACGGGTAGCAGTGGCCGCACGAGGTCAGCGGCCAGAGCGCGACGGTCTTTCCCTCCTGCAGCTCGGGCGGGCAGTCCGGCCCCACGGCCGCGATCGTGCCGGCCACCTCGTGGCCCTGGATCTTCGGGAAGGCCGAGTCGCCGCCGCCCGCCTCGTCGGTGAGATGCCCGGAGAAGAAGTGGTAATCGGAGCCGCAGATGCCCACCGACATCGCGCCGACCACGACCTGCCCGGAGCCGGGGTCGGGCGGCTCCGGGAGGTCGACGACCTCCATCGTGCCAACCGCTCGCGTTACGGCAGCACGCATGTCAGCGAACGCCTCCTACGCACAACTCCTCCTCTGACCGCACGGGGCGAGTCCCGTACGGTCAGATGTTATAGGCGTTAGGAGGCTCGGGGACCGACGAAGGTCAGCTTCCAGTTCCAGGTGCGCACGCTCGCGGCGACCAGCGTGTAGCCGGCCTCCCTGAGCATGTCCACCGAGCCCTGCGCGCGGCTCGCGGCGGCCGGCTGGGCGTACTCGACGCACAGCACGCGCACGTCGATTCCGCTGTCGGCAACGTGGTCGAGGATCTCGTACTCGGAGCCCTCGGCGCTGATCTTCAGCAGGTCGATGTGGTCGTGCCCCTGCTCCTTCATCAGCGAGGCCACGGAGCGGGCAGGCGCCGCGAAGTCGGGCGTCGTGTCGTGCAGGTTCACGGCCGATTGGGACACATAGCCATCCTCGCGGGGCGCGTGGAAGGTCAGCGTCGTGTCCTCCGACCAAAGCGCCACTGGCAGGAAGCTGAAGCGGGGCTCGTGGGCCGCGGCCACCGCAACGTGCTCGGCGGCACGGGGCACCGGGTCGAGCGCGAGAACGCCACAGCCGAAGCGGGCAATCACGCCCAGATCGAACGAGATGTCCTCTCCCGTGCCGGCGAGATAGCAGACACTTTCGGGTCCGAGGAGCGAAGCGGGAAGGAGGTAGCCGCCGTAGCCGAGATCGCCGACGGCGATGAGGTCATTTCGGGGAGTGGTGTGAAGCTGCGAAGCGAATCCAGCACTTCGGCGGCGCTGATTGAGGTGGGCGCGTCCGCGCCTGAGGACGGTGGTCAACTTGAGAATCCTTTCTCGGGGTGAGTCTCTACGAAACGTAGACTCCACATTTCGTAGAGATAACATACGATGGGCCCAGATGGCAAACGGACGGGCACGGAAGCCGGCCGCGAAGGGCGATCTGCAAGCCGAGGTCATGGCGGCGCTTTGGCGGCTCGGCGAGGCGAAGGTCGACGACGTGCGGGCGGAGCTCTCGTCGGACCTCGCGTACACGACGGTCCACACCGTGCTGAAGCGACTGATGGATCGCGGGCTGGCCGAGCGGACCGCTGACGAGCGCGGGCTCGTCTACCGCCCCCGCCTCGACGAGGCCGAGTACCTTGCGAGCACGTTCAGCGACCGGCTCACCGCCAGCTCGCCCGCCGTCCGCCGAGAGGCTCTCGCCAACCTGGTTGACCGCTTGGACGCCAGCGAGGTCGAGGAAGTGGCTCGCTACGCCAACCGCATCCGCCGCGAGCGAAGCGACACCTGATGGCCCCCGAGGTCCTCGTCATCGTGCTGCTGGCCACAACGCTCGCGGCGCCTCACGTGCTGCCGCTCGAGCGCGTGGCCCCGTCGAGCGCGGCCGCCGTGTGGTTCCTCGCGCTCTGCCTCCGCGCCGTTACGGCGGTCGGCGCGGCGTTCTATCTCCTGACCTACTTCCCCCAGACCGACCGCTTCGTGGCCCTCAGCGACTGGTGCTTCCACCACAACGTGCTGTCCATTCAGGTGCACCTGCCGGGGACGCTGGTCGTGCG
>DATNBJ010000423.1:0-7963 GCA_035572055.1 Thermoleophilaceae bacterium
TGGGGGCCGGCTGGGAGTGATGAACGACCTGTTCGTGACCCCAGACGGCCGGGGCGGCGGCTACGCCGATGCGCTCATCGAGCAGTGCCGAAAGGCCTGTGGAGAGCGCGGCGCCTCGCGGCTCGCTTGGCAAACGGCGCTCGACAACAAGCGGGCGCAGGCCGTGTACGAACGCGTAGGCGGCCACCGCGAGCAGTGGCTCGACTACTGGCTCAAGGCCTAAGCCTGCTCACTGCTAGCTGCTGACTGCTCACTAGAGCGGCACGGCACGTGACGCGAGATGCGCCCCCACCTTGCGCTTCACCCGCTGGAGCGCGTTGTCCACGGTCTTCGTGTCACAGGCCAGCCGCTCCGCGATCGCCTCGTAGGAGTGGCCGTCGAGATACAGCGAGAGCACCGAGCTCTCGAGGTCCGACAGCACGCTCGACAGGCACGCCACCAGGCTGCGCAGCTCCTCCGAGGAGATCACCTGGTTCACGGGATCGTGCGCCGTCGGGCCCGGCAGGACCTCATCCAGCGTCGGCTCGCCGTCGCCCGGCGCGGCCGGCGTCTGCGAGAACGACACGTACTGATTGAGCGGCGTGTGCTTGTTGCGGGTCGCGGTCTTCACGGCCGTGATGATCTGGCGCGTGATGCACAGCTCCGCGAAGTTGCGGAAGCTCGACTCGCGGTCGGTTCGGTAGTCGCGAACGGCCTTGTAGAGGCCGACCAGGCCCTCCTGGATCAAATCGTCGCCGTCGCCCCCGATCAGGAAGTACGACGAGGCCTTCAGACGCACGAATCCGTAGTAGCGGCGCACGATCCGGTCGTACGCGTCCGCGTGACCCTGCTTCGCAAGTGCGATCAGGTAGTTGTCTTCAACCTGAGCTTCAGATTGAGACTTTGCCGCGTGGAGCGGCCGTGCGGGGGAAGTGGAAATAGCCACAAACGTCCTTTCCGAGCCCAAGTGGGCTCTGAAAAGCCTGTGGCGCACTTACCTCCCCTGGTAGCGCCAGACTCTTCTGGAGTCGAGACTCAACCTCAACTCCAGCCTTATCTGTCGGCGCGAAGTATGCCCGGTTATGGAGAGTTGTCAACCCCTTTGGGCACGAAATTGCAGGACGCCATAAACGAGCGCCGCCGCGGCGGCCGACACGTTGAGCGACTCGACCCGCCCCCGCATCGGCAGCGCGACCAGCTCGTCGCAGGCGTCAGAGACCCGAGGACGCAGGCCGCGGCCCTCGGACCCGAGCACCAGAACCACCTTCCCGCGATAGTCCGGCCGCTCGTAGGGCACGCCGTCTGCCGAGGCTCCATAAACCCAGGCCCCGGCCTCCTTCGCCTCGGCCAGCCAGTCGGCGACGTTGCGTACGCGAGCGACCTCGAGGTGCTCCACGGCCCCCGCCGACGCCTTGCAGACCACCGGCGTGACCTCTGCCGAGCGCCGCTCCGGTATCACGATCCCCGCGGCGCCCGCCGACTCCGCCACGCGGCAGATGGCGCCCAGGTTGCGCGGGTCCTGGACCTGGTCGAGGACCAGCACGAGGGCGTCGCCGGCGGTGAGCAGCGAGCCCGGATCGGAGTAGGGATAGGGCTCGGTCTGCGCGCAGATGCCCTGGTGGTCGGGCGAGCCGCAGAGCTGTTCCAGCTCGGCGTCGTCGGATGGGTCGACCGGCACGCCGGACAGCCATTCCTCGCGTGCCGCGCTCGGCGTGGCCCAAACGCGCTCCACTCTGCGGCGCCCGCGGAGCGCCTCGCGCACCGGGTTGCGCCCGTAGACGATCACCGCCGGCGCACCAGCCGCGGCCCCTCGGGGGTGTCGCGGACCTCCCAGCCGAGCGCCACGAGCTCGTCGCGCTTGGCGTCGGCCGTGGCGAAGTCCCGCGCCGCGCGAGCCTCCTCGCGCTCGCGCAGGAGCTGCTCGGCCTCCGGCGGCGGGCTCTCATCGTCCTCGGCCAGCAGGTTCTCGAGACCCAGCGCATAGAGCATCTCCCCCAGCCGCCCGACCCCGACGGACTCCCCGGCGTCGATGCGGCGGTTGGCCTCGGAGACCCATTCGAACAGCACGGAGCGCGCCTCGGCGGTGTTGAAGTCGTCCGCGAGCGCATCGAAGAGGCGCTCCACGTACGCGTCCATTCCCTCGGGCGCGGGCCCCTCGGGATCGAGCCGCCGGATCAGGTCGCGCACCCGCTCCACGGCGCGGGCGGCCTCCTCGAGCGCCTCCTCGGAGAAAGCCAGCGGCCCGCGGTAGTGGCCGCCCACGAAGTACATGATCAGCGCGTCGCGCCCGCGCGCCTCGAGCGCGCCCTGCAGCGAGCGGATGTTGCCGATCGACTTCGACATCTTCTCCGCGTCGAGCTGCACCATCCCGTTGTGCATCCAGATACGCGCGAGCGGCTTGCCGCGCGCCGCCTCGGTCTGCGCGATCTCGTTCTCGTGGTGGGGAAAGATCAGGTCCGAGCCGCCGCCGTGGACGTCGAAGTCCACGCCGAGTATCTCCTCGGCCATCGCGGAGCACTCGATGTGCCAGCCGGGCCGGCCGCGGCCCCACGGCGAGGGCCAGTCGGTGTCCTCACCCTCCTTGTGCGCCTTCCACAGCGCGAAGTCCTGCGGCGACTCCTTCAGCCGCTCGTCCGCCTCGTCCTCGCCCTGGCGCATCTCGTCGATCGCGCGGTTCGAGAGCTTCCCGTAGCCGGGGAAGCTTCCCACACGGAAGTACACGTCGCCGCCGGACGGGTACGCGTGGCCGCTGTCCACCAGCGCCTGGATCAGCTCCACGATCCCCTCGATCGTCTCGCTGGCCTTCGGTTCGGCGTCGGGCCGCCCCAGCCCCAGCCCACCTGTGTCCTCCTCGTAGGCGGCCGTCATCTCGGCGGCGAGCTGCTCGCTCGGCACGCCCTGCGCCGACGCGGCGTCGTAGATCTTGTCGTTCACGTCCGTCACGTTCGCCACGAAGGTCACGTCGTAGCCCTCGTGCTCGAGAAAGCGCTTGAGCAGCGAGAAGACGATGTACGGGCGCGCGTTGCCCACGTGAATCCGTCCGTAGACGGTGGGGCCGCAGGCGTAGATGCCCACCTTGCCCGGGTCGCGCGGCTCGAGCGGCTTCACCGCGCCGCTCAGCGTGTCGTGGATCCGGACCTCGCGCGCCATCAGCCCGCCCGCTCGACCGTCGCGATCGCCAGCGCCGCCATCCCTTCGCCGCGCCCGATGAAGCCGAGCCCCTCGTTGGTGGTGAACTTCACGTTCACCTCGAGCGCGTTCAGGCCGACCGTGGCGGCCAGCCGCGAGCGCATCTCATCGCGGTGCGGCGACAGCTTGGGGGCGTCGCAGATCACGCTGGCGTCGAGGTGGCGGATGGTCCAGCCATGGTCGCCGAGAAACGAGCAGACCTCGCCCAGCAGCTCGATGCTGTCGGCGTCGCGGTAGCGCTCGTCGGTGTCGGGGAAGTGCTGGCCGATGTCGCCGAGCCCCGCGGCGCCCAGCAGCGCGTCGATCAGCGCGTGCGTGAGCACGTCCGCGTCCGAGTGGCCGGACAGGCCGCGCTCACCCGGGATCTCGACCCCGCCGAGCACGAGGCGCCGCCCCTCGGCGAAGCGGTGCGAGTCGTAGCCGATGCCCGATCGCGAGCTCACGCGAGCGGCACCATACGCCGCTGCCCGCGCTCGAAGTCGGCGATCTCGGTGACGCCCATCGACCGCAGCAGCTCGACCGCCTCCTCGTAGCGGTGGCCCAGGTCGCCCGGCACGTGCGCGTCCGACGACAAGGCCACAGGCCGCCCCGCCTCCAGGCACATCTCGAGAAAGGCCGGCGCCGGGTAGATCTCGCCGACGGGCTTCCGCCAGCCCGCTGTGGAGACCTCGATGGCCACGTCGGAGTCGGCGATCCCGTCCATCGCGAGATCGTAGAAGCGGCGAAGGTCGCCGTCCGGCCGCGGCCGCTCGGCCCCCCACACCTTCACGAGATCGGGGTGGGAGAGGATGTCGAACATCCCGCTGCGCGCGGCCTCGCCGAGCGTCTCGAAGTAGCGCCGCCACACCTTGTCGGGGTCGCCGACGCTGTCCCAGACGCCCCACTCGTCGGTGTCCACGAAGCCGCCGCCGCTCAGGAAGTGGATCGAGCCCACCACGTAGTCCCACTCGCGCTCCTCGAGGAGGTTGGCCATCCGGTCCTCGGCGCCGGCGATGAAGTCGGCCTCGATCCCCAGCTTCAGGTCGGTCTCCTCGCGCACGAAGCGGCAGTAGTCGTCCAGGTCGTCATGGGCGTAGCGCCGCCAGAACGGGTGGTCCCAGACGCGCAGCGACTGCTCGAAGCGGTACACGTGCTCGGCCACGCCGAGCAGCTCGATACCGCGCTCGGCCGCGGCCTCGCGGTAGCGCTCGGCGTTGCCGGAGGTGAAGTATTCGGACGCGGTGCACTCCTCGCCGTCGGGGCGCAGGTGCACGTGGAAGTCGGTCAGCATCTGGCTCTGAGCAGCGCCTCGGCCAGCTCGAGGTCCAGCGGCCGCGTGACCTTCAGGTTGTCGGCCGGCGCCTCCACCACGCACACCGAGCCGCCCGCGGCCTCAACCAGCGAGGCGTCGTCCGTGGCCGCGGCGAGCACCTCGTCCGGAACGTCGAGTGCGCGCCGCAGCACGTCCGCGCGGAAGACCTGGGGCGTCTGGATCGCCCACAGCTTCGAGCGCTCCAGGGTCCGGACCACGCGCCGGTCGGGCCCCGCCTCCTTGATCGTGTCGCTCACGGGCGCGGCGGCCACCGCGCCGGCGAAGCCGTCGGACAGTGCCGCGATGCAGCGCTCCACCAGCTCGCGGCTCACGAGCGGCCGCGCGGCATCGTGCACCACGGCGACGCCGGCCTCGGGAGCAGCCGCCAGGGCGGCGCGCACCGAGGCGGAACGCGACGTGCCGCCCACCACTCGATCGACGCCGTCCTCGTACCCGGCCGGCACCGCCACCACAACGCGGTCGCAGACCGACTCGAGCACGTCGAGGCTCCAATCGAGCAGCGGACGGCCGCCGCACAAGGCGAACGCCTTGGGGCCCGAGCCACCAAGGCGTTCGCCACTGCCGGCGGCGGGAAGGATCCCGACGACGGCCATATCTGTGCGCTACTTCGCCGCCGTGGCGGCGACGTTACGCGCGGAGTGCGCCTCCTCGATCAGGTTGTCGATGTACTCCTCCGCCTCGCCCTCTTCCATCTCGAGCGCGTACATCAACTCGGAGGCGAGAATCTTCTTCGCCCGGGTGAACATCTGCTTCTCCCCGGTTGAGAGTCCCTTGTCGTTCTCCCGGATCGCGAGGTTGCGTACCACCTCAGCGAGCTCGAAGACGTCGCCCGTCTTGATCTTGTCGCGGTTGTGCTTGAAGCGGCGGTTCCAGTTCTTCGGCATCTGGCTCACATCGTCACGAAGCACAGACAGAACCCGCTCGACCGCTTCCTCCCCGATCACGCGCCTAAGACCGGCCTTGCCGGCATTGCAGCTCGGAACCATGACGGTCATGTCGTTGTGAAGGATCTTGATCGTGAGGTACTCCCTCGTCTCCCCGAGGACCTCCTTCATCTCCTTCTTGATGACCTTTCCGGCCCCGTGATGCGGATACACCACCTGGTCCCCGATCTCGTAATCGATCTGGGGAGCCTCTCGAGTGATCTCGAGATCTTCAACCTCCGCTTCCCACGCTGATTCGGTAATGACAGACCTCCTTGTTGGCAACGATGCCGCCCCGCGGCCCTCGTCTCAGGTTTGCAAATAGCGGTCCACGAGGTTGATCTCTTGCAGACGGCGAAGGCCCTCGCGGATGTCCTTCGCCCGCATGTCTCCCACTCCCTCCACGGCCTCCAGCTCTGCGTCGCCGGCCGTGAGGATTTCGTCCAGACCTCCGAAATCTCGGACGATTGCCTGGATAACAAGCTTAGGCAGCCTCGGAATGCGCCCGAGGATGCGGTATCCCCGCGGCGACACGGGGTGGTCCAGCGTGTTCAGCTTCCGGTCGTAGCCGAGCAGCTCCGACAGGCGCCCGAAGTCGAGCAGATCCTGGTGCGGAAGCCGGGCCAGCGAGTCGAGCACGAGCGCAAAGCTGTCATCCGAGAGCTGAGCCAGGTAGTCGTGCACGAGCGCTGCCTTGTCAGCCGCCACACCAACCATGGTCTCCTCGAGTTGCATTTCGATCAAGCGCCCCTCGGTGCCCAGTTCCACGATGTAGCGCTCGATCTCCACGGCCATGCGCGTGACGAGCTCGGCGCGCTGCAGCACCGTGAGCACGTCGTGGAGGGTCACGCCGCCCTCGAACTCGAGCGCGGTGAGACGGGTCGAGACCTGGTCGAGGCGCGTTCGGTACTTGTCGAGGGTGGCCAGGGCCTGGTTGGCCTTGGCGAGCACCACCGGGATGTCCTCGAGGATGTACTTCGCGCCGTCGAGGTACAGCGACACCACGTCGCGGCTGGAGGAGATCGCGATCACGAGCGCGTCGGTCTGCTTGGCCACGCGCTCCGCGGTGCGGTGCCGCGTTCCGGTCTCGAGCGAGAGGATCGTCGGGTCCGGCATGAGCTGCACGTTCGCCCAGCAGATCTTGGTGGCGTTCGAGTTGAGGATGATCGCCCCGTCCATCTTCGCCACCTGGTAGAGCAGCGCCGGGGTGTAGTCGATTTCCAGGCGAATGCCGCCCGAATAGAGGAACGAGAGCTCCTCGCTGTCGCCGATGCAGATCAGCGCGCCGAGCCGCCCCTGCCCGATCGCATCGATACCCTCACGTACCGCGGTACCGGGCGCGACCATCTCGAGCGCCCGGACTAGCCGGGGCTCTTGACGGGTTTCCAGCTGGGTGACCTCGTCCCCGGCATGCGACTGCATCCGCCTATTCTACGGCACGTCCCCTGCATTTGCGGCGTTTTTTGGCTTTGCAGCGGGTTTTGATGCCGCTCTGAGCGGTCTCTAGGCCGCATCGGCCAAGCTGCCGTCCCCATCCAGGGCCAGCTTGAGCACCCGGCGGAGCGTGCGTGCGCTTCCATCCGGGGTGATAACGGGCTGGAGGCCGAATTTGGCCGCCTCCGCCAGGCGCCTGTCCGCATGCGCCACGTAGCGCAGCTCGCCGGTGAGCCCGATCTCACCAAAGGCCGCGAGCGGCTTTGCGCCATCGCCGAGCGGTTCGCCGCGTGCAGCCGAGGCCAGCGCCAGAGCGATCGCCAGGTCGGCGCCGGGCTCGTCCACCCGGACGCCGCCCGCGACCGACACGAACACGTCGCTCGTGCCCAGTCCGAAGCCGCCATGGCGCGACAGCACCGCGAGCACCAGCGCGAGGCGGTTGCGGTCCACGCCGTTGGCCACCCGGCGCGGCGGGACCAGCTCGCTGGGCGCCACCAGCGCCTGCACCTCCACCAGCAGCGGCCGCGAGCCCTCCATCGCGCAGAGCACCACGGAGCCCGGCCCGCGGGTGGCCTCCTCGACGAACCGCGAGGAGGCGTCCTCCACCTCGACGAGCCCGCGCTCGCGCATCTCGAAGACGCCGACCTCGTTGGTCGACCCGAAGCGGTTCTTGAGCGCGCGCAGCGTCCGGTAGGTCCGCTCGCGCTCGCCCTCGAACTGCAGCACGCAGTCGACCAGGTGCTCGAGCACGCGCGGGCCGGCCAGCGCGCCCTCCTTCGTCACGTGGCCGACGAGGAGGACGGCCATCCCGCGCGCCTTCGCGAGCCGGGTGATGCGATCGGCGACCTCGCGGACCTGGCCGACCGATCCCGCCGCGCCGGTCAGCGCCGACGCATGCAGCGTCTGCACGGAGTCGACCACGCAGACCTCGGGGCGCTCGGCGTCGAGCGTCGCGAGCACGGTGTCGAGGTCGGTCTCCGACAGCACCGGGACCTCGAGCGCGGCGCCCGGCAGCCGCTCCGCGCGCAGCCGGATCTGGGCCGCCGACTCCTCGCCTGAGACGTATAGCGTGCGCCGCCCCGCGCCCTGCAGGTTGCCGAGCGCCATCGACGTGAGCGTCGACTTG
>DATNBJ010000424.1:0-12673 GCA_035572055.1 Thermoleophilaceae bacterium
GCGGCGAGGGTGTCGGGCAGCTTGACGCTGATCGTCTTGGTCGTGGCCGTATCGGCCTTGACCCAGACGACGCGCTTGCCCGCGCCCATGAACACCACGGTGTTCTTCTTCTTGCCGCGTACGAAGTTCGCGCCGCGAATCGTCAGCTTCTGCCCGATCCGCAGGCTGAGCGGGTGAATCGACTTGATCGTGGGCGCCTTGCTCTTGGCCCTGTGGTGGCTCTTCGCCCATGCGGGCGAGACAGCCATGAGCGAGGCCGCGAGTGCAAGAAGAGCCAGGAGGGTCCGTCGAGACATCAAGGGCTGTATCGGACCCAGCCCTTCGGACCTTTACCCCCGTTTGAGCGATTAGCTCACTCGCGCCAGGTTCTCGGCGTGGATTTCCCTTTGCCGAGCGGTATCGCGGCCCTTGGGGATGCGCCTGTCGCCCTCTGCCAGTCCGTCCAGGTAGTCCAGATCTTCGTCCAGCAGGCGCAGTGCGACGTCGCGCGTGTGTGGCAGCCCGTGTCCCGGGATGACGGTCTCCGCCGCCTCCACCAGCGGCGCCAGGCGCGCCAGCGTGGCCCGGTAGACGTCCAGGCCGCCGCCCGGCGAGATCCAGGGAATCTCCACGTCCGAGAGGTAGTCGCCCACGACGATCACGCCGTAGGGGCGGACGAGCAGGGCGGTGCCGTCGCTCGTGTGGCCGTCCGCCACGTGCAGCTCGAGCTCGATCTCCCCCAGCTCCAGGTAGCCGGGCACGGGCAGCGACTGGAGCGACCCGAGCGCGAGCGGCTTCTCGCGCGACACATAGTTACGCGCGTCCTCGTCGCGCAGCTCGCGCTGGGCCTCGCCAGGCGAGGTGCGGATGCGCTCCATCGTGTGGTCGCCCACGCCGAGCGGCAGGCCCGGGAAGGCGAGCGGGCCCAGCACGTGGTCGTAATCGGCGTGCGTGGCGAACAGCGCGTTTGGCTCGAACCCCACCTGGCGCAGGAGCGCGGGCAGGGCCTCGAGCTCGTCCGGGAAGTAGGGCGAGTCGATCAGGAGCACCTCGCCGCCGCTGCGCAGCGCCGTGGCGTTCGTCTGCCAGATCCGGCTCGTGACGACAACGACGTCCGGATGGACGCCGACCGCCCTCATCGCTCAGGCCACGCCGAGGAGCTTCGCCGCGTCGCGCAGGGTCTTCACCTCTGCGTCCGGCTTCTTCTGGTTCGCGTCGAGCGGGTCGCCGTGGCGATTTACCCAGATCACCGGGATCTTCGCCTTGATGCAGGGCTCGATGTCGGCCTCGTAGCCGCTGGCGATGTGGACCCAGCCCTTCTTGCCTCCGATGCGGCGCTGACACTCCTTGAAGTGCGCGGGATCCGGCTTGTAGCTGCGCACCTGCTGCGCGGTGACCACCAGGTCGAAGTCCACGCGGAAGTGCCGGCGGGTGGCGCCCAGCAGCTTGTCGTCGATGTTGGACAGGATCCCGACGTCGAACTTCTTCCCGAAGCGCTCGAGCTGGGCATTGGTCTCGCGGAAGGCGGGCCAGCGCGGCACGCTGTCGGGCAGGAAGCCCGAGCGCGAGGGCTCGAGGTCCCAGCCCATCTCGCGGGCCGAGCGCACGGCCGTGCGGCGCAGCACCTCGGCGTAGAGCTCGTACGAGCCACGCTGGATCTCGTGCTGAATCGCGACGAAATGTGGGAGAACCACGCTGCGGTCGACCGTGAAGCCGTCCCTCGCAGCCTCCTTCTCATAGGCATCGAATGCCCCGGACTCCCAGTCGATCAGGGTCCCGTAGCAATCGAAGGTGACGAAGGTAACGTCCTTGGGAAGCGGCAATGGTCTCCTAGCTGAGGCGTTTCGATAGGGTGGCCCGCCCGGCGGCGCGGCCGGACATTCTAGGAATTAATGGACCTACTCGAATATCAGGGAAAGCAGCTCTTCTCCAAGCATGGTGTGCCCGTACCCGAGGGACGCCCCGCTTCAACGGTCGATGAGGCCGTCAAGGCAGGCGACGAGCTCGGCTTCCCGGTGGTGGTCAAGGCCCAGGTTCTGATCGGCGGCCGGGGCAAGGCGGGCGGGGTGAAGCTGGCCAAGGACGGCGACGAGCTGCGCGAGCACGCCACCGCGATCCTCGGCATGGACATCAAGGGCTTCACCGTCCACGAGCTCTACATCGAGAAGGCCTCGGACATCGACGAGGAGTACTACGCGGCGATCCTGCTCGACCGCACGGCCAAGAAGCCGATGGTGATGATGTCGCGCAAGGGCGGCATGGACATCGAGGCGGTGGCCGACGAAGACCCCGACGCGATCGCCACCGTCCACATCGATCCGCTGCTCGGCTTCAGCGACTTTCACGCGCGGCGCCTGGGCTTCGACGCGCAGATCGCCGGCGACGTCGTCAACAAGGTGGGCGCCCTGCTCTCGCGGCTCTACGAGACCTTCGTCGAGGAGGACGCGGTGCTCGTCGAGGTCAACCCGCTGCTGATCACCAAGGACCGCGAGGTCGTCGCCCTGGATTCCAAGGTCACGATCGACGGCAACGCGCTCTACCGCCATCCCGACACGGCCGCCATGCGCAACCCGAGCGCCGAGGACCCGCAGGAGCAGATGGCGCACGAGCGCGGGCTCACCTACGTGAAGCTCGACGGGAACATCGGCATCCTGGGCAACGGCGCCGGGCTCGTGATGTCCACGCTCGACGTGGTGGCCCAGGCCGGCGGCAAGCCCGCGAACTTCCTCGACGCGGGCGGCGGCTCGAAGGCCGACGCGATCGTGAACGCGGTCGAGGTGATCCTCTCGGACCCGAAGGTCACCGCCGTGCTGTTCAACATCTTCGGCGGGATCACGCGCTGCGACGAGGTGGCCAACGGCCTCGTCACCGCCTTCCAGCAGCTCAACCCGCAGGTGCCGTTCGTCGTGCGGCTGGACGGGACCAACGACGAGGAGGGCCGCCAGATCCTCGCGGATGCCAACCTTCCCAACGTGCACGTTGAAGAGACGATGCTGGGCGCCGCCGCCAAGGTCGTGGAGCTGGCCGGATGAGCATCCTCGTCGGCAACGACACCAAGCTCGTCGTCTCCGGCCTGACCGGTCGCGAGGGAAGCTTCCACGGGCTGAACAACAAGCGCTACGGCACCGACGTCGTCGCCGGCATGACGCCCGGCAAGGGCGGCTCCGACGTCGAGGGCATCCCGATCTTCAACACCGTGCACGAGGCGGTGGAGGAGACGGGCGCCAACACCAGCATGATCTTCGTGCCGCCGCGCTTCGCGGCGGACTCGATCCTCGAGGCGGCCGACGCGGGCATCGCCCTGATCATCTGCATCACCGAGGGGATTCCGGTGCACGACATGCTGCGCGTGTACACACAGATCAAGCGCAGCGGGACGACCCGGCTGATCGGCCCGAACTGCCCCGGCGTGCTCTCCCCCGGCAAGGCGAACGTGGGGATCATCCCCGCGCACTTCTTCTCCGAGGGCAACGTGGGCGTGGTGTCGCGCTCCGGCACGCTCACCTACCAGATCGGCAAGGAGCTGGCCGAGCGCGGTCTCGGCAACTCGTCGATCGTCGGCATCGGCGGCGACCCGGTGGCGGGTTCGTCGTTCATCGACGTGATCGCGAAGTTCGAGGAGGACCCGGAGACCGAGCTGATCGTGATGTGCGGCGAGATCGGCGGCGAGGAGGAGGAGCGCACCGCCGACTACATCGCCGAGCACGTGACGAAGCCGGTGATCGGCTACATCGCGGGCTTCACGGCGCCGCCCGGCAAGACGATGGGCCACGCGGGCGCGATCGTGTCAGGCTCGAAGGGCACCGCCGCCGCGAAGGCCGAGGCGCTCGAGGCGAAGGGCGTGCGGGTCGGCCGGACGCCGACCGAGGTGGCGGAGATCGCCGCCGAGAAGGTGCGCACGGCCGTCTAGCCCGGCCCTCGCGTATCTTCAGTAGCGAATGACCGAGCAGAAGCTGATCTCGTTTGCGCGCGGCGCCCCGTCGCTCGACATCATCGCGGCAGAGGAGCTGGCCGAGTGCGCGGCGCGTGCGCTGCGCGCCGACCCCGCCGGCGCCTTCGCCTACGGCACCGCCGTGGGCTATCCGCCGCTCCGCGAGTGGATCGCCGAGCGCCAGAGCGTGGGCGTCGAGCAGGTGGTGACCACCAACGGCTCGATGCAGGCGGACGCGTTCCTGTTCGAGCTGATGGTCGCGCCCGGCGACGTCGTGATCGTCGAGGCTCCCACCTACGACCGCACGCTGCTCGCGCTGTCGAAGCTCACCGACGAGGTGCTGCCGATCCCGCTCGAGGACGACGGCATCGACGTCGGCGCACTCGAGGTGGTGCTCGAGCAGGGCGTGCGGCCCAAGCTCGCCCACATCATCCCCAACTTCCAGAACCCGGCCGGTTACACGCTGTCGCTGGAGAAGCGGCGTCGGCTGCTGGAGCTGGCCGAGGCCTACGACTTCGTGATCTTCGAGGACGACCCGTACGTCGACCTGCGCTTCGCCGGCGACCGGCTGCCCACGATGCTGTCGATGGACCGCGCCGACAAGGTCGTGTACGCGTCCTCCTTCTCGAAGACCGTCTGCCCCGGCATCCGCGTGGGCTACCTCGTTGGGCCCGAGCCGGTGATCGCCGCGATCGTGAAGCTCGGCACCGAGACCTACATCTCGCCGAGCATGGTGTCGCAGGCGATCGTCAACGAGTTCTGCCGGTCCGGCGCCATCGAGGATTCGATCGAGACGGTGAAGCACGCCCTGCACGAGCGGCGCGACGCCCTCTGCGAGGCGCTCGAGCGCGAGCTGCCCGAGGCGCGTTTCGTGCCCCCGGAGGGCGGCTACTTTCTTTGGGTCGAGCTTCCCGAGGGCTCGGACGTGGACATGCTGTTCGAGACCGCGCGCGACCGCGGCGTGGTGTTCGTGAAGGGCACCGACTTCCTCAAGGACGGCGGGCAGAACACGCTGCGGCTGGCGTTCTCGGGCGTGCAGCCGGCAGAGATCGACGAGGGCGTGAGCCGCCTGGCCGAGGCCTACAAGAGCCTGGCGGGCGCGGTCGCGTGACCGACCCTCCGCAGCTCGAGCTGCTGCGGACTCGAGATCTCGGAGGACTGTTCGGCACGAGCTTCACGGCGTACCTGCGCCACTTCCTGCCGTTCATGGCGATCGGCGCCGCGGTGGTGGTCCCCGTGCAGCTCATCGTGTCCGGCATCGGGCTCGGCCAGCTCACCAAGGGCTACGACGGCAGCGTGACCGCCGGCGAGCAGATCATCCTCGCCGCCGAGCTCTACCTGCTGATCGCGCCGCTCGTCACCGCGATGGTGGTGCACGCGCTGCTGGCGATGGCCGACGGGCAGAAGCCGCGGCCGGGCCCCGCGATCATGGCCGGCCTCGAGGCCTTCCGGCCGGTGTTCGGCGCGGTGCTGATCGCCGCCGCCGGCGTGGTCCTCGGGCTGTTCGTGTTCATCCTGCCGGGCCTCTGGCTGTTCGTGCGCTGGGCGTTCGTGCCGCAGGCGGTGGTGCTCGACGGCCGCCGCGGCGTGGGCGCGCTTCAGCGGAGCGCCGAGCTGGTGGCCGGCTCCTGGTGGCGCGTGTTCGGCATCGCGATCTTCACCGGCATCGCCGTGGCGATCCCCGCCGCCCTGATCTCGTTCCCGATCGACTCCTGGGCCAAGTCGGCGAACAGTCAGGCGATCTCACTCGTGGGCCAGATACTGGCCTCGACGCTGGTCACGCCGTTCCAGGTGCTGATGCTGACACTGCTCTACTTCGACCTGCTGGCGCGCCACCGGCTGCCCTCGACGATGCCGCCGGTGCAGCCGCCGACGGTCTAGGCGCGACGGGGCGCCGCTACCGCCCGAAGCGGTCCTTCGTCAGGACCAGCTTGTCCGGCAGCACCGTGCGCGGCGGCGGTGAGGGGTCGGCTATCACCGATACCGTCTCGGCCACGCTGCGGGTCACCGTGAAGTCGTCGCCTCCCGCTGAGATCGTGACCTCCTCCTCGTCGGCGGAGGTCAGCTTCGCCTCCTGGCCCGGGTACAGGCCGGCGTCCTTCAGGTAGATCAGCAGGTCCTCGGCCTCGTTCTCGAAGCGGAGCACGCGGACGTCCGCACCCTCCTCGACGTCGGCCAGCGGCACGCCCTCGGGCCGGGCGCCCTCCACGATCGGGTGGCCGTGCGGGCAGGTGGTGGCGTCGCCGATCGCGGCGAGCATGCGCTCCTCTAGCACCGGCGACATCGCGTGCTCGAGGCGCTCGGCCTCCTCGTGGACCTCGTGCCACGGGATGCCGAGCACGTCGGTGAGGAAGCGCTCGATCAGGCGGTGGCGGCGCACCACGGCGTAGGCGTGGTCGTGGCCGGACTTCGTGAACTGGAGCGACTTGTCGTCGCCCCGCTTCACGTAGCCGTCCTGCTCGAGGCGGCCCAGCATCTCGTGGACCGTCGGCGCCGAGAGCTGCATCGCGCGGGCGATGTTTGCCCCGGTGATCGGGAGGTTCGCCTCCTTCAGCCAGTAGATGGTCTGGAGGTACTCCTCCTCGGCAACGGTCGCCTCGTGATCCGCCATGCAAGGATCCTAGCCGTGACGCTCCCGCTGAAGCCGCCCGTCAAGCCGCAGCTCGCCCGCCCCGCGAAGGAGCTGCCGTCCGACGGCGACTGGCGCTTCGAGCCCAAGTGGGACGGCTTCCGCACGATCGTGTTCCGCGACGGCGACGACGTGCAGCTCCAGTCGCGCAACGGCCGCCCGATGAACCGCTACTTCCCCGAGGTGGTCGAGCAGGTGCTCCAGCTTCCGGGCAAGCAGCTCGTGCTCGACGGCGAGATGGTGGTCGAGGTCGACGGGGTCCAGGAGTTCGACCTGCTGAGCCAGCGCATCCACCCGGCCGCCTCGCGCGTGGAGATGCTCGCGAAGGAGACGCCCGCATTCTTCGTGGCGTTCGACCTGCTGGCCGAGGGGAAGGACGTGCTCTTCGATCTCCCCTACACCGAGCGCCGCGAGCGGCTGGCGAAGGTGGTCGCCGAGCCGGTGCAGCTCACCCCGTGCACCGATGACTCAGACGAGGCGCAGGTCTGGTTCACCGGCCGCTCGGAGGGCGTCGTGGCAAAGAAGGCCGACGCGCCCTACAAGCCGGGCGAGCGCACGGGCATGCTGAAGATCAAGCGCGTGCGCACGGCCGACGTCGTGGTGATGGCCTTCCGCTTCGGCAAGGAGGAGAACACGGTCGGCTCGCTGATCCTCGGCCTCTACGACGGCGGCGACCTCCACGTGGTCGGTCACACCTCGGGGTTCACGGCGAAGCAGAAGCGCGAGCTGATCGGGCTGCTGGAGCCCTACCGCACCCACGAGCACGGCTCGGGCGGGCCCTCGCGCTGGAAGTCCGACGAGGAGCTCCAGTGGGAGGGGCTGCGGCCGGAGCTCGTCTGCGAGATCGCCTTCGAGCACATCACCGGGCGGCGCATCCGTCACGGCGCGAAGTTCCTGCGCTGGCGGGAGGACAAGTCGCCCGAGGAGTGCTCGATCGATCAGCTCAACGCTTGAGCTTGATCGACAGCCTCTGAGACGACGAGCCCATCTTCACTCGGATCTTCGCCGTGAGCTTCTTGTGCCGCAGTGCATTGCGCACGGCGCGCGCGTTCTTCTTCGACAGCTTCAGCGTGACCTTCGCCGCCTTGCCGGCGACGAGCTTGACCTTCTTCGAGGCGAACCGCAGCGTCTTCGACACCTTCACGCTGCCGCTGACGGTTGCCGTGCCGCTCTGAGGCGCGATGAGCCTGAACGCGATCGCGCCGCTGCTCGAGACCTTCGCGCTCTTCGTCGACGAGCTGATGCCGGAGCCGGAACCGCCCGTCGACTCGCTCGCCTGGCCGAAGAACGGGTACGCGCCGCCCGGCACCAGCAGGCTTGCCGAGGCGGTCGCGCAGTTGTCGAGGTTCGAGGTGTTCGCCGAGTGGATGCCGTCGGCCTGGTCCCAGGCGAGACGCGTGCCGTCGGGGGTGAAGGTCGGGCTGGCCGCGAGGAACTTGCTCGCGCTTGCCGCAGGGATCGTGATCGTGCACTTCGCCACGGGCTGCGTCACGTCGTTCCCGGTGGTCGCGTAGAGGCGGATGTCCGCCTGGGTGACGTTGCCCATGAGGTCGAAGTCGTCCTCGTAGACCGCCACGCGATTGCCGCTGCGTGACGCGATCGCGGTGCGCTCCGGCAGGTAGGGATCGTCGCTGGGGCCGTGGCCGTTGGCCGCCGCCACGTCGTAGTTCGCGTAGGCCGCGTTGCCGAACGTGGAGCCGATGTGCGAGATCAGGATGTGGCCGTCGTCGAGCCACATGTCGGCCGCGTAGTCCTCGGAGATCTTCGTCATGGTGCCGCTGTTCGTGGGCTGCCAGAACGAGTCGCGGTTGTTGCAGAAGAAGAGGTTGTAGGCCACGCGCTGGCCGTTCGGCGAGACGCGCAGGTTGTCCGGCGCGTAGGTGGGGCAGGACGGGGTCGAGCGGCTGCCCGGTGTCTCGACGAACGGGCCGATCTGCTTCCCGCTCTGGTCGAGGTGGTAGATCTCGGTGCTGCCGTCCGAGTCCGAGCCGTCCGGATTCACGCGCTGGCCGCCGCCGGCCGCGAAGATCGTCCCGTCGTCGGCGGTGGAGGGCCAGGCCCAGTTGTTGCCGACGGAGGTGACGGCGCGGGCGGCGCTGCCGTCGCTGTGGCTGATCCAGACGTTGCCGCCCTTCACGTACACCAGCGAGTCGGCGTGAGCCGCCGGGGCGAGGGCGAGAGCGAGCAGACCGGCCAGGACAGCTACTCGGGGCACAAGCGCAACCTAATTGAGTCGCGCTCCGGCGCGAAAGGGGGTTAACCGCCCCTTGTCAGGGGACGGACATTCAGGCGGTCACAGCCTCCTTCAGCCCGAGCTTCTCGATCGAGATCTCGCGCATCTTGTACTTCTGGACCTTGCCGGTGATCGTCATCGGGAACTCGTCGACGATCTCCACGTAGCGCGGCACCTTGTAGTGCGCGATCTTGCCCTCGCAGAACCCGCGCAGCTCCTCGCCGGACAGCGACGAGCCCTCGCGGATCTGGATCCAGGCCATGATCTCCTCGCCATAGCGCTCGTCGGGCACGCCGATCACCGCGACGTCCGCGATGTCCGGGTGCGTGTAGAGGAACTCCTCGATCTCGCGCGGGTACACGTTCTCGCCGCCGCGGATGATCATGTCCTTGGAGCGGCCGACGATGTTCACGTAGCCCTCGTCGTCCATCGTCGCGAGGTCGCCCGTGTGCATCCAGCGCGCCCGGTCGATCGCCTCGGCGGTGCGCTCGGGATCGTCCCAGTAGCCGAGCATCACCGAGTAGCCGCGGGTGAGCAGCTCACCGGGGTCGCCGCGGGGCACGATCTCGCCGTCGGCCGGGTCGACGATCTTGATCTCCACGTGCGGGTGGACGCGGCCGACCGTGGACACCCGCCGCTCGACGCTGTCGTCGGCGCCGGTCTGGGTCGACACCGGCGAGGTCTCCGTCATGCCGTAACAGATGGTCACCTCGCTCATGTGCATGCGGTCGATGACCTTGCGCATGACCTCCACCGGGCAGGGCGAGCCGGCCATGATGCCCGTGCGCAGCGAGCTGTAGTCGAAGTTGCCGAAGTCCGGGTGCTCGAGCTCGGCGATGAACATCGTGGGCACGCCGTAGAGCGAGGTGCAGCTCTCCTCCTGGACCGCCTCGAGCACCGAGAGCGGCTCGAACGAGTCGTTCGGAATCACCATGCACGCGCCGTGCGTGGTGCAGGCCAGGTTGCCCAGCACCATGCCGAAGCAGTGGTAGAAGGGCACCGGGATGCAGACGCGGTCGGCCTCCGTGTAGCGGCAGTACTCGCCGATGAAGAAGCCGTTGTTGAGGATGTTGTGGTGGCTGAGCGTGGCGCCCTTCGGGAAGCCGGTGGTGCCGCTCGTGTACTGGATGTTGATCGGGTCGTCGAACTGGAGGCCGCCGGGCAAGTCGGCGTCGGCGCCGCTCGCCAGCGCCTCCCACTCGGGCGAGCCGAGGTAGATCGTGTGCAGCCCGGGCGGCGCGACCTCGTCGATCATCGCCGCGTAGTCCGAGGTCTTGAATGCGCGCGCCGAGACCAGGACCTTGCAGCCCGACTGCCTCAGCGCGTACTCGAGCTCGGAGGTCCGGTAGGCCGGATTGATGTTCACGAGGATCACGCCGGCCTTGGCGGTGGCGAACTGGAGCAGCACCCACTCCACGCAGTTGGGGCTCCAGATTCCGACGCGGTCGCCGGGTGCGAGGCCGAGGCCGACCAGCCCGCGAGCGAGCGCGTCGACCCGTTCGTTCAGCTCCGCGTACGTGTAGCGCAGGCCCTGGTGGCGGGAGACGAGCGCCTCGGAGCCGGGCACTCGCGCCGCCGTCCGCTCCAGGTTCGCGCCGATGGTCTCCCCCAGAAGCGGGACGTCCGTAGCGCCGTGCGCGTACGAAAATTCCATCGCCGGGCGATCGTACCTGTGTAGGGTGTCCCAGGTGCTCAAGGCAGGATGCCTCGCGGCATTGCTGGTTCTGGCCATCGCCGCCCCCGCCGAAGCGACCCAGCTCGTCAAGGTGGGCAGCTTCGCGCAGCCGACCTACGTGACGGCTCCCGCGGGCGATTCATCGCGGCTGTTCGTGACCCAGCAGGCCGGAAAGATCATGGTGATGGCCGGTGGCCACACCCAGGCCACGCCGTTCCTCGACCTGACCGCCAAGGTGAAGCCGCCGGGCAGCACCGAGCAGGGGCTCCTGTCGATGGCGTTCGCGCCGGACTACGCCACGAGCGGCAGGTTCTACGTCTATTACACGAGCCGGAACTGCCCGTCGTCGCCCGGCTGCGACGAGCACGTGAGCGAGTTCAAGCGCTCGGCCGCGGATCCGAACGTGGCGGACCCGGCGTCGGAGCGCTTGCTCTTGACCATCCCGCATCCCGGCGACTCGAACCACAACGGCGGGCAGCTCCAGTTCGGCCCGGACGGCTTCCTCTACATCAGCACGGGCGACGGCGGCGGCGCCAACGACTCGCACCAGAACGCCCAGAAGCTCACCACCCTGCTCGGCAAGATCCTGCGGATCGACCCGAGCAGGGGGAGCCCCTATGCGATCCCGCCGGGCAACCCGTTCGCGGGCAGCCCGATCTGGGCGTACGGGTTCCGCAACCCGTGGCGCTTCTCGTTCGACCGCGGCACCGGCCAGATGATCATCGGCGACGTGGGCGAGACCTCCTGGGAGGAGGTGGACATCGGACAGGCGGGCGCCAACTACGGCTGGCCCTGCTTCGAGGGCAACCACGCTCATTCGACGAGTGGCGAGTGCTCGCCGGTGCCGACCAAGGTGACGAACGACGTCTGGGAGTACCCGCACAGCTGCAACTCGACCCACCCGTTCTGCGGCTACGGCATCATCGGCGGCTACGTGGTGCGCGACCCCTCGCTGACCGGGCTGACGGGGCGCTACATCTACGGCGACCTGGCCAAGGCGGGGCTGCGCTCGGTGGTGCTCGGCCAGGGCGGCGACGCCGCGGTGGGCGTGAACGTGAGCCAGCTTTCGAGCTTCGGCGAGGACGCGGGCGGCTGCATCTACGCGGCGTCCGTGGGCAACGGATCCGTCTACCGGATCGCGCCGGACGCGAACCCCACCCCCGGTCCCTGTGCGCTGCAGGGCGCCCCGCCCGCTCCGGCGCTCACCGTGAAGCTGAGCGCCAGCAAGCGCCAGCACATCCTGCGGACCAGGCGGCTGAAGTTCGCCGTGATCACGCCGGCGGCGGGCACCGTGGTGGCGCGCGCCAGCATCACGATCAGCCGCCTCCACGCCCACGTCATGAAGTTCCACGGGATCACCCGCAACGGTGTGGCCGCCGGCAAGCGGCACGTCGTTCGGATGCGGCTGTCGCGGAAGAACCTGTCGTCGCTGCGGAAGCTGATGCGCCGCCGTGGGAGCATGGTGGCCAAGGTGACCGTGACGGTGAGCAGCGGCAGCTCCTCGGGCACGGCGGTGAAGGCGATCCGCCTCATTCGCTGAGGTGGAGATCGAGGTCCTCCAGGCCGACGTGACGCGGCTCGAGGTCGACGCGATCGCCAACGCCGCCAACACGCAGCTCATGCACGGCGGCGGAGTGGCCGGCGCGATCTCGCGGGCGGGCGGCCCGGGGGTACAGCGCGAGTCCACGGAGAAGGCGCCGATCGGCCTCGGCGAGGCAGTGGAGACGGGCGCCGGTGACATGCCCGCGCGCCACGTGATCCACGCCGCGACGATGGAGCTGGGCGGGCCGACGTCCGCCGAGATCATCGAGCGCGCCACGGAATCCACCCTTGCCAAGGCCGACGAGCTGGGCTGCCGCTCGCTCGCGCTTGTGGCGTTCGGCACGGGTGTGGGCGGATTTCCGCTTGATAGAGCCGCGGAGATCATGGTCGGCGCGGTCCGGCGGCACCAACCTGGCACATTGGAACACGTGATCTTCGCGGTCCACGGCGATGCGGCCGAGACGGCCTTCGCCGCGGCGCTCGCGTCGGGCTAAAGAGCCCCTTTCCTGGGTCGATCTCCCTCCTGATGGGGCAAGGACGCCTGACATCTCGGGTCGTGCAACTGCGGGAGGTGTTCTCTCGCGAGCGGTCGTTCCGCGGCGCGGACATCGTTCTCGCGCGGAAGGCCTCGAAGGTCGGCTGGGTGCTCGGCGGGACGGTCGGCTACGGACTGCTGCCCTTCTA